>NZ_JBZVFJ010000015.1:0-37216 GCF_058402725.1 Fundidesulfovibrio sp.
CCGTGTTGTTTCTCCAGGGGGGCCAGGGAGAGCCTGTTGCCGGCGTAGGTCAGCTTGTCGAGGTTGACGATGACCACATCGGGGTGCTTCTGGAGCATCATGTAGACGAAATTGGCGCCGATGAAACCGCAGCCGCCGGTGACGAGAAGCCGCATGGGGGTGACCTTTCCTCGCTGGGTGGGATGGTGGAGGGGATGCCCCCTCACGGGGCTCTTCCTGCCCGAAAGCGACCCGGTAATCAATCCGTAAAAAAAAGTGCTTGCCATGGGGGTCGGTTTTCCCTATTTACGCCGTCGGGCGGTTAACTCAGCGGTTAGAGTGCCATCTTCACACGGTGGAAGTCCGGGGTTCAAATCCCCGACCGCCCACCACCGGAAACCGGAAAGCCCCGCGAAAGCGGGGCTTTTTCTTTCGCCATGATCCACCTCGTCCTCTACGCGCCGGAAATCCCCCAGAACACGGGTTCGGTGGCCAGGCTCTGCGCCGCCACCAACACGCCCCTGCATCTGGTGGAGCCCCTGGGCTTCAAGCTCACCGACCGCTACCTCAAGCGCGCGGGCCTGGACTACTGGCCCCACGTGAAGCTCTCGGTCTGGCCCAGCTGGGAGGCCTGCCTGGAGGGCATGCGTCCCGGGCGGCTTGTGTTCACCTCCTTGGGCAACCGGGGCATCCAGGGGCAGGACTACCACCGCTTCGCCTACGCCCCGGACGACGCCATCGTGCTGGGCCCCGAGAGCAAGGGGCTGCCCGAGGAACTGCTGGCGGGCCGGGAACACCTGGTGCGCATCCCCATCTGGGGCTGCGTGCGCTCGCTCAACCTGGCCAACGCGGCCTCGGTGCTGCTCTACGAGGCCCTGCGCGCAACGGGCGGCCTGCCGGAGTGAGCCGCCCGGCCCGGGAAAACGGCCGTTGGGGACTCTCTGCGTGCTTTTCGCTCCCGATGCTTCACTCGCCCGGAAAAATAGCATAGATTCCGTAACAAGAGCCCGGGAGCAGTCTCCCGGCGCATTCGCAATGGAACAGGAGAGCCCTTCATGAGCTTCGGAGCTTCCATCCTCTCCCGAGGGATCGTCCTTGGAGCAGCCCTTCCGGCCTTGACCCTGGGGGCTTTTGCCTTGTCGCGAGGCCTTCTGGGCCTCGACGGAGCCGCCGTGTGGATCGTCTCCCTGGTGGTCTCGGTCCTGGCGGGATGCGCCCTGGCCTGGGGGCTCCTGGGCGGCGCGGCGCGCGAACTGGGCGAACTGGCCCGCGCCCTGGCCGACGTGGCCGCCGGGCGCTACAACACCGTGCTGCCGGAGGGCGGCTGCGCCGAGGCCCTGGCCGTGCGCGAGCCCGTCCTGGCCCTGGTGGACCGGCTCAAGCTCACGCTGGGCAACTGGAAGGGCCTCACCGAGGCCGTGCTCATCCCCTACGCCCTGGTGGACAAGACCGGCCACCTGACCCTGTGCAACCAGCGCTGCCTGGAAATGCTGGAGCGGCCGGGGACTCCCGGGGGGCACGTGGGCATGTTCTTCTCGGAGTTCTTCTACAACGACAAGGCGCGCAAGGCCCTCATCGTGGAGATCATGGAGAAGAACCAGGGCGTGGTGCGCGACGTGGAGTTCAAGAACCTCAAGGGCAACACGCGCTTCATCCAGGCCGCGCTCTCGCCCCTGCACGACCTCGACGGCAACGTGAGCGGCGGCATGTGCATGTACCTCGACTACACCGAGCTGCGCCGCAAGGAAGCCGAAATCACCGCCCAAAGCCAGAGCATCCTCAAGGCCGTGGAGATGGTGGAATCCATCTCCGGCACCCTGGCCCAGACGGCCCACGAACTCTCCACCCAGGTGGAGTCGGCCAGCCGGGGCGCGGCGCTCCAGAGCAGGCGCAGCGAGGAGACCGCCAGCGCCATGGAGGAAATGGCCGCCTCCGTGCTGGAAGTGGCCCGCAGCGCCGGGCAGGCCAGCGGACGCGCCGAGGAGGCCCAGGCCACCGCCCGCGAGGGGGCGGCCGTGGTGGAGCGCGCCGTGGCGGCCATCCGCCAGGTGGACGAGCTGACCGCCGCTCTGAAGACCAGCATGGACGGTCTCTCCGAGGGCGCGGGGGCCATCGGGCGCATCATGGGCGTGATCTCCGACATCGCCGACCAGACCAACCTGCTGGCGCTCAACGCCGCCATCGAGGCCGCCCGCGCGGGCGAGGCGGGCAAGGGCTTCGCCGTGGTGGCCGACGAGGTGCGCAAGCTGGCCGAGAAAACCATGCAGGCCACCAAGGAAGTGGCCGACGTGGTGGGCTCCATCCAGTCCGGCGTGCACGAAAGCCAGGGACGCACCGGAAAGGCCAGCCAGGCCGTGGAGCAGGCCACCGCCCTGGCCGGGGAGTCGGGCCGGACGCTCACGCGCATCGTGGAGCTGGTGGTGAGCACCTCCGACCAGGTGCGGGCCATCGCCTCGGCGGCGGAGCAGCAGTCGGCCGCCAGCAACGAGATCGCCCACGCCGTGGAGGACGTGCGCCGCGTCTCCCAGGAGACGGCCCAGGAGATGGGCGGCGCTGCCCGCAGCCTGGAGGAGCTCTCGGGCCTGGCCCGCAAGCTCGACGGGGCAGTGCACGCGCTCACGGCCTAGCCGGATCGCGCTTTCGGGGGGCACGGGACGTTTCCGAAATCGACGCCCCCCTTCCGTTGCGGCGTTTCCTGCTGTATAGCATATGAAGGCCATGTCCATGTTCGCCCCGCGCGTGGGACGTACGGTCGCCGCCAGCTGGGCGGGGCGCAGCCTTTCCAGGCGTGGCGGGAGGGGCAAGTGCACGAATCAAGGACCATTTCTCTAGGATTCACGGGGCAGCGGTTCCCGCAAGGGGCTCACGTCTGCCAGATCTACGGCGACGACCAGGAGCGTCAGGACGCCATTTTGTCCTTTCTCCTGAGCGGCCTGCAGGCAGGCGAACGCTCGGCCTGCTTCTCCGAGGCGCTCAAGGAGGACTTGGCCGCCGAGTATCTGGGGAGACACGGCATCGACCTGGATGAGGCCAGGGCCGGGGGCATGCTGCTGCTCTCGGGCACCCGCGAGATCTACTTCCATGAGGGGCGCTTCGAGCCCGAGCGCATGGTGGGGCTCCTGGAGGCCTTCCACGACGATGCCGGGGTGCGCGGCTTCTCCGGCGCCCGGGTCATCGGCGAGATGCTCCCCGAGGTGCAGGCCTTGCCGGGCGGCTCGCGGCTCATCGAGTACGAGGCCATGGTGAACCAGATGCTGCGCCGCCACCCGGTGACGGCGGTGTGCCAGTACGACGCCCGCGCTTTCGACGGGGCGACCATCCTGGAAGTGCTCAAGGTTCATCCCTACATGATCGTGCGGGGCGAAGTGGTGGGCAACCCGTTCTTCACTCCGCCGGAGGATTTCCTGCGCCAGACAGAGCATTAGAGGCATGGAGGGTCCCGCCTTCAGCCTGGACGCGCGGGTCCTGGGCCAGCTGCTGCTCATGCAGAGCGTGGTCAACAACCTCCCTGACGAGCAGAGCATCTTCAGTTTCGTGCTCAAGGGCCTGGGCGAGATTCCCGGGGTGTCCGGCGCGCGCCGCACGTCGGACGCCGAGGACGCCCAGCCGCCCCGGGAACAGGGGTTCGCCCTTTCGGTGGGCGCGGTGGCGCGCGGCGCGCTGGTGCTTTCCATCCCGGACAGGGAAGCCTTTGCGCCCTATGAACAGTACGTGCGCAACTTCTGTTTCATGCTGGCGGTGATCCTCCAGGAGCGGGCAAACCGCCGCGTGGTGGAAGATCACCAGCGCCGCCTGGAGGAGGCCGTGCGCGTGCGCACCGCCCAGCTCGACAGCCAGGTGGCCGAGCGCATGGCCGCCGAACAGGGTCTGCGCCGCACCAAGGCCATGCTGGAGCGCATCATCGACACCGTGCCCCACTCCATCTTCTGGAAGGATGCGCAGAGCGTCTACCTGGGCTGCAACCGGGCCTTCGCCCGTGACGCCGGAGTGGCCAGCCCCGAGGATATCGTCGGCAGGACCGACTACGAGCTGCCCTGGCTCCCCGAAGAGGCCAGGGCCTACCGCGCGGACGACCGCCACGTCATGGAGACCCGGCGCATCAAGGGCCCCTTCCTGGAGCGTCAGCTTGCCGCCGACGGCTCCCACCGCTGGCTGGAAACGGCCAAGATGCCCCTCATCGACGAGGACGGAGAGGTGCACGGGGTGCTAGGGGTCTACGCCGACATCACCCGCCGCCGCCTGGCCGAGGAGAGTCTGCGCGCCAGCGAAGCCAAATACCGCAAGCTCCACGAGAGCCTCATGGACGGCTACGTCCGGATGGATTTGGAAGGCCGCATCCTGGAGAGCAACGCCTCCTTCAAGGCGCTCACCGGCTACGACGACGCGGAGCTGGCCCTGCTCACCAACGAGGAGATAACCCCGTCCCCCTGGTGCGAACTGGAGGCCGGCATCGTCCGGGAGCAGGTGCACAACAGGGGCTACTCCGACGTGTTCGAGAAACAATACCGCCGCAAGGACGGCCTGCTCGTGCCCGTGGAGCTGCGCGCCTACCTTCTGAGGGATGGCCAGGGCAAACCTTCGGGCATGTGGGCCATCGTGCGCGACGTCTCGGAGCGCAAACGCGCCGAGGAGGCCTTGCGGGATTCGCGGGAACTGCTCAACGACATCCTGGACTCCCTGCCCACCGCCGTGGCCGGCCTGGACGCCCAAGGGCAGGTGACCCACTGGAACGAGGCCGCCCGGACCTTCACGGGGCGCAGCCGCGACGAGGCCCTGGGCCATGCGGGCACGGAGACGCTCCCGGTGCTGGCCGCCCTGGGCGAGGGCCTGGTCCGGGTTATGGCCGGGCTGGGATCGGTTCAGGCGGAACGCGTCCCCGTGGAGGAGGGGAACGCCACCCGGTTGCTCATGGTGCGGGCCAACCCTTTGAGGGGAGCTTCGCAGCACGGGGCCGTGGTGCTGGTGGACGACGTGACGGAACGCGAACGCCTGCGCGACATGATGGTCCAGACCGAAAAGATGATGAGCGTGGGCGGCCTGGCCGCAGGCATGGCCCACGAGATCAACAATCCCCTGAGCGGCATCCTCCAGGGCGTGCAGGTGCTGGACAAACGCCTCCAGACGACGCAGCCCGCCAACCAGGAGGCGGCACGCGCGGCAGGCTGCGACATGGCCGCCATCCACGACTACATGGAGCGGCGCGGGCTCTTCGCCATGCTGAGCGCCATCCAGGACTCGGCCCTCCGGGCCACGCGCATCGTCGCGGACATGCTGGAGTTCAGCCGCAAGAGCGAACGCACCTTCGTGCCCACGAACATCGGAGAGCTCATGGACCGCGCCGTGGCCCTGTGCTCCACGGACTACAGCCTGAAGAAACAGTACGACTTCAAGAACATCCGCATCGACCGGAATGTGTCGCCGGACCTTCCCCCCGTGCGCTGCTCGGCCACCCAGATCCAGCAGGTGCTCATGAACCTCCTGGGCAACGCCGCCCAGGCCATGGCCGGGCGCGGTCCGGGCCGGGAGCCGCCCCGCATAGCGCTCACCGCAGAGCGCGAGGGCGGGATGGTCCGCATCGAGGTGGAAGACAACGGTCCCGGCATGGAGGAATCCATCAGGCGGAAGATCTTCGAGCCCTTCTTCACCACCAAACCCGTGGGCGAGGGCACGGGGCTCGGTCTTTCGGTCTCCTATTTCATCGTCACCGAGAACCACCAGGGGAGCATCGAGGCGGAATCCTGGCCCGGCAAGGGCACGCGCTTCATCATCCGGCTGCCTCTGGGCGGTCCGGAAATCCAGGTGCCCGCGGTGCTCCCCTCCGCGTCCTGATCCTGCAGCGCCCCGCCGCTTGACCTGCGGCGCGGCCGAAGGCATTTTCCCCCACCGCCATGGACCTGATCCCACTTGCCGCCTTCGCACTTGACCTGACCCTGGGCGACCCGCCCGCCTGGCCGCATCCCGTGCGCGCGCTGGGTCTCGCCCTGGATCGCCTTGAGGCCCTGGCCCGTGGCCGCGCCCCGGGTTCGCCCTCGCAGTCCCCGGCAGCGACGCCGGGGGACGACGCCCTGCGCGCGATCCCGGCCGGGGCGGACAACGGATCGGACGCCCGGAGTGCCCCCGGGTATGCCCCCGGGGCCAGCCCCGGCGCAACGTCAGGCCCCCCGGGGGAGGGCTGCCGCCAGGAGCAGGACGAGGCCCCCCGCCGCTCCCCCGCCTTCCTGCGCCTCTTCGGGACCGCCGTGCTCCTGGGGCTTGGCGGCGCGGCGGCCGGGACGGCGTACCTTCTGGCGAACCTGCCCTGGCTGGGGCGCCTCTTCGCGCTCTATCTCTCGTTCGCCGGGCTGGCCCTGGGCCAGCTCCTGCGCGAGACGCGCGGCGTGGCCCGGCTCATGGAGGCTGGACGCCTGGAGGAGGCCCGCAACGCCCTGGGGCGGCTGGTGAGCCGGGACACCACAGCCCTGGACGAGTCGGGGGTGTGGCGCACCCTGGCCGAGACGCTCTCGGAGAACTTCTGCGACGCCTTCGTGGCGCCCTTCTTCTATCTGCTTCTCGGTGGTCCCGCACTGCTGTGGTTCTACAAGACGGCCTCCACCATGGACTCCATGTGGGGCTACAAGACGCCGCGCTTCAAGGACCTGGGCTGGGCAGGCGCGCGCGCCGACGATCTGCTGGCCTGCGTGCCCGCGCGGCTCTCCGCCCTGCTCCTGCTGGTGTGCGGCGCGGCCATGCGGCTTCGCTGGGCAGACGCCCTGCGCTTCACGCGGCGGGACGCGGCGCGCATGCAAAGCCCCAACGCGGGCTGGCCCATGGCCGCCGCCGCCTGGCTGTGCGGGGCCGCCATGGGGGGGGCCGCGGTCTACCATGGCAGGCTTGTAATCAAGCCGATACTGGGCCTGGATGGTAGCAATTGGGACGCAGATCGAGTGGCCACGCTCATTACACTCGTGAAACGGGCCGGGTTCTGCATGCTCGTTTCATGGGTTATGATCATCCCCTTCCTCCCATGAGTTTTTTCGTGTTACCCTACTCTTGCAAAAAGTGGTTATCCTGTGCGATGGTTAAAGAAGGGATCAAGAGTTTTAAGGGAGGGCAGATTTATGGCACTCGAAGGTACCGTGAAGTGGTTCAGCGACAAAAAGGGCTACGGCTTCATCACCCGTGAGGGGGAGGATGACATTTTCGTCCACTACTCGTCCATCCAGGGCGACGGCTTCCGCACCCTGCGCGAAGGCGAGAAGGTGGTGTTCGAGATGGTCACCGGCGAGCGGGGCATGAAAGCGACCAATGTCGTGAAGTCCGATTCCTGACCGGAACGGCTGCGAGGAAAACGGGAAAACCCCGCCGGAGGCGACTCCGGCGGGGTTTCTTTTGTTTGGCGTGTCCCCTCTCCGGAGGGGACATCGGTTGGGGCAGATGCCGCGCGCAGGCGTGGGCGTGGGGCGGTTGCTACTTGCCCAGCTCTTCGCTGCGCTTCTTGGCCTTGTCCACGGCGTCCAGGATGGAGGCGCGCACGGCCATGCGGTCCATGTGGGCCAGGGCCGCGATGGTGGTGCCTGCGGGGGAGGTGACCATCTCGCGCAGGATGCTCGGATGGGTCATGCTTTCGCGGGCAAGGCGCAAGGAGCCCTCGAAGAGCTCCGAGACGATGGCCGCGGACTGGGGCCGGGAGAGCCCGGCGTGCACGCTGGCCTCGATGAGCGCCTCCATGAAGTAGAACACGTAGGCAGGCCCCGAGCCCGCCACGGCGGTGAAGGCGTCGAAGGCCTTCTCCTCGAGCACGTGGACGCTGCCCACGGTCCCGAAGATGCGCTGCACCATCTCCTTCTGTCCGGTGGTGAGATGCGGGTGGTCCAGGCACACGGCCGAGACGCCGCCGCCCACCAGGGCAGGGGTGTTGGGCATCACGCGAACCACGGGGCAGGCTTCGCCGCTCCAGGCCGTGAGCTGGGCCGTGGTCACCCCCGCCGCGATGGAGATCAGGCACTTGTCCGCCGTGAGGGCGGGGTGGATGTCGGTGAGCACCGCCTTCATCTGCTGGGGCTTGACGCAGAGCACCACGTAGTCGGCCTGGGCCACCGCGTCGTGCATGGTGTCGGCCGCGCCCAGGGCGCACTGGGCGCACAGGGCGTTGAGTTTCTCGCGGTCCTGGTCGAACCCGGCGAGGCGGATGCCCTCCGCGCCGGAGAGGCCCTTGATCAGGGCCGCGCCCATGTTGCCCGTGCCGATGAAGGAGATGGCGGCCATGGCCTCAGCCCACCATTTCCATGGCGTTGAAGAAGAAGGAGATCTCGAAGGCGGCGGTTTCGGGCGCGTCGGAGCCGTGCACGGAGTTTTCCTGCTTGGAGACGGCGAACACCTTGCGGATGGTCCCTTCTGCGGCCTGGGTGGGGTCGGTGGCGCCCATCAGTTCGCGGTAGCGCTTGATGGCGTCGTCGCCGGCCAGCACCACGGCCACGATGGGGCCGGAGGCCATGTATTCGGTGAGTTCCCCGTAGAAGGGGCGCTCGCGGTGCACGTGGTAGAAGCCTTCGGCCTGGCGCTTGTCGAGTTGGAGCATCTTGAGGGCCATCACCTTGAGACCGGCCTTTTCGATCATGAAAAGGATCGAGCCGATGAGGTTGCGGCGCACGGCGTCGGGCTTGATGAGGCAGAGAGTCAGTTCCATCGGGACCTTCCTGGGTTGGAGGTTCGCTTCGTCCAACCCCTGGTCCGGGACGCCCGCCCCACGCGGACGGTAGCCCTGCGGCCCCCCACCGGGGCCTTGCCCGACGCGCCGGGCACACCCCTGCCCGTCTGCGCGCGCCCGGCCGGTCAGACCAGGAGCATCTTGTCCGAGGAGAACGCCTCGCCCTTGAGGGTGTAGAAGCGTTCCAGCAAGTCCTCAACGTTGAAGCGGCTTTTCTCCTCGCCCGCGATGTCCAGGATCACGCGTCCCTGGTGCATCATGATCAGGCGGTTGCCCAGCCGCAGGGCCTGGTTCATGTTGTGCGTAACCATGAGCGTGGTCAGTCCGTGGTCGCGCACGAGGCGTTCGGTGAGTTCCAGCACCTGGGCGGCGGTCTTGGGGTCCAGGGCTGCGGTGTGTTCGTCCAGCAGGAGGATGTCCGGGCGCACCATGGTGGCCATGACCATGGTCAGCGACTGGCGCTGGCCGCCCGAGAGCAGGCCCACCTTGTCGGTGAGGCGCTCCTCCAGGCCCAGGCCGATCTCGGCCAGGAGGTCGCGGAAGCGTTGGCGGTCGCGGGACTTCACGCCGGGGACCAGCCTGCGCGTGCGGCCGCGCCGGTCGGCCAGGGCCAGGTTCTCCTCGATGGAGAGCGAGGCCGCAGAGCCCATGAGGGGGTCCTGGAAGACGCGGCCGATGTGGCTGGCGCGCCGGTGCTCGGGCCAGGCGGTGATGTCCTGCTCCTTGAGGGTGATGGAGCCCCGGTCGGGCAGGAAGGCTCCTGCCACGCAGTTGAGCGTGGTGGACTTGCCCGCGCCGTTGGAGCCGATCACGGTGATGAAGTCGCCTTCTGCGATGTCCAGGTTCACGCCGTCGAGTGCGAGCACCTCGCTGACGGTCCCTTTGTGGAAGCGTTTGGTGATGTCCTTGAGGGCGAGCATCAGGCCCCCGTCATGCGGGTGACGGCCCGCCGGAACCTGGGGAAGGTGAGCGCCGCCACCACCACCAGGGCCGTGATGAGGTTCAGGTCGCTGGGGGCGAAGGAGAAGGAGCCCACCTTGAGCGACAAAGCCAGGGCGATGGCCAGGCGGTAGGCCACGGAGCCCAGCACGGCGGCCAGGATCATGCGGCCCACGCGGCCCTTGCCCAGGAGCGTTTCGCCGATGATCACCGAGGCCAGCCCGGCCACGATGGTGCCCACGCCCATGTTCACGTCTGCGGAGCCCTGGTTCTGGGCCACCAGCGCGCCGCACAGGGCCACCATGGCGTTGGAGAGGCCCACGCCCAGCACGATCATGTTGCCGGTGTTCACGCCCAGGGCGGTGATCATGCGCGGGTTGTCGCCCGTGGCCAGCATGGCCTGGCCAAGTTCCGTGCGGGTGAACCAGACCATGGCCAGGGCGGCCAGGGCGGTCACGGCCGCGAAGACGAGCGGGGCGGCCATCCAGGAGGGCATGCCCAGGGCGGCCAGGGGGTCCAGCACGGTGGGCTTGCCCAGCAGGGTGAAGTTGGGTTTGCCCATGATGCGGATGTTGATGGAATACAGGGCGATCATCACCAGGATGGAGGAGAGCAGGTGCAGGATGCGCAGGCGGGTGTTGAGAAGCCCCGTGACGGCCCCCGCGCAGAACCCGGCCAGTGTGGCGGGCACGAGCGAGAGGAAGGGGTCGAGCCCCGCGCCGATGCACACCGAGGAGACGGCCGCGCCCAGGGGGAGGGAGCCGTCCACGGTGAGGTCCGGGAAGTCCAGGATGCGGAAGGTGAGGTACACCCCCAGCACCATGAGCCCGAACACGAAGCCCTGCTCGAGCGCGCCGATGAATGCGTAGAAAGACATGGGGTCGGTCTCCGGATGCGGCCGGTGTGGCCTCGAAAACCCCGGAGAAATGCACCGAAACGGGAGGAAAGTAAAGCGGGGCGGCGGGGAAACCCAGGTTCTCCCGCCGCCCCGGTGGCGGTCACTGGATGATCGCCTCAAGGACCTTCAGGATCTTGTCGCCGCCCAACCCGCAGAGCGTTCCGATGACCATGGCGCTGCGCCAGTTGAGGCGGAACGTCAGTTTGGTCTTGTAGGATGTATATTCATAGACGTTGAAGAAAATCAATGCGAGGAAGATGGAAAGCAGTGGAGTGGAGTCGTTTGTCGAGGTAAGGGGGTAAAGTATGGCGGCAATGGAATTCGTCTTGAGTGATAGGCCGATGACTCCAAATGCCATTGCGACACCCGAGAGCACAAATGGCCATGGGCTGATGATGGAGCATGCTTCCGTGCGTTGCGACGAAAGCCTTTCGCCGTTGAAGGAGTTGTTCTCGATGTTGATCCTGCCGCTTCTGTAGAGTTCCATAGTTTCCTGATCTAGGGGCATGTAGTAGCATGTTGCTTCGAGAAGCTCTTGCCTCGAATTCAAAAGTCCACGTTTGTATTTTGCGGATATCGTTTTAGTGTATGTGTCGTTCTTGTAGATGATTTCGTTGATAGCAAGGCGCGGTTGCAGATCAGTTTCGAGGTGCTGAAGTTCAGCGATTTCATGCTCGATGAGGGCTATGGTGAGTTTAAGGTGCTTCTGGATGAACTCGTAGTTCTCTTGCCTCTTGTAAAAAGCGAGGGAATCGGCTGCCGATTGTCCGTCCATGATCGTGCTGCACGGCGTGGCAAACAGCCTGGGGGCTCGCAGCACATAGTGTTTGAGGAACAGGGTTGCCCTGATGAGATTGAATACGAAGGAAGAAGGTTCTGTGTTTGGCTTTGCGTAGCCCATGCAGCAACAGATGTAGTCGCTGAGGTAGGCGATGTGCCTTTTAAGCTGCGCATGCTTATTTTCCCGTCGGTTATGGAAGGTGTCGTACGTGTATGTCGTGAGGGATGCTGTTTCGGAGTGGCCGTGCGTGATGGTGTGGAGCAGTATCGGCTGTTTTGATTTGTTGGTTATGCAAAGCTGGAACAGGCGTGTCGGGCTCCTGATGTCCGTCTCCACATCAGTGAGGGTGATGGTGACGTCGTCCTCAGCGTCTTGCAGCCGTTCTTCTGGCATGGAGAGCTCCGCGTGTTTTGCCGGTTGCGGATAGACTTCACCCGAATGGTTTGCTGATATGGTTCCGGTGGGCGTATGTCAACGGCTTTCTCGTCATCGTGTCAGGTGCAACGTACGCAGTTCATCCGGCCGGTGCTCTCTGGTGGGGCGCACATGAGCGCCGGCCCACAAAAAAGCCCGGGAAGCTCTCGCTCCCCGGGCTTGAAGGCTCTGGGCCTGGAAAAAACTACTCGTACTTCTTCACGGCCTTGGCGACCACGTCGGCGGGCACTTCCACGCCCTGGGCCTTGGCGGCCTTGAGGTTCAGGTGCACGTCCAGGTTCGTCAGCGACTCCACCGGCACTTCGGCGGGTTTGGCCCCGTCCAGCACCTTGCGGGCCAGGCGGGCGGTCTGCTTGCCCATGGCGTAGTAGTCCACGGCCAGGGCCGCCACCGCGCCCTTGGCCACGGACTCGTTGTCCGAGCTGAACAGCGGCAGCTTGTTCTCCTCGCAGACCTTCACCAGCGATTCGAAGGCGCTCACCACCGTGTTGTCCAGGGGCACGTACACGGCGTCCACCTTGCCCACGAGGCTCTTGGCGGCCTGGAACACGCCGCCGGAGTTGGTCACCGTGGCTTCCACCACGGCGAGGCCCAGCTTGGCGGCGGCGGCCTTGGCGGCCTGCACCTGGCTCACGGAGTTGGCCTCGCCCGCGTTGTACACGATGCCCAGGCGCGCGGCCTTGGGGACCAGCGTCTTCACGAGTTCCAGCTGCTTCTCCACGGGGGGCATGTCGGTCATGCCCGTGAGGTTGCCGCCGGGGGCCTGCATGGACTTCACCAGGCCCGCGCCAACGGGGTCGGACACGGCGGTGAACACCACGGGGATGCCCTTGATCTTCTGGGCGCTCACCAGAGCGCCCGGGGTGGCGATGGCCAGCACCAGATCGGGCTTTTCGTCCAGCATCTGCTGGGCGATCTGCACGTTGGTGGCCGGGTTGCCCTGGGCGATGTGCACGTTGAACTTCACGTCCACGCCCATGGCCTTGAACTCGTCCATGAAGCCCTTGCGGGCGTTGTCCAGGGCGGGGTGTTCCACGATCTGGGTGATGGAGATCACCTTCTGCTGGGCCAGGGCGGAGCCGGCCGCCAGGCCGAGGACGGCCAGGGCCGCCGCCAGGAAGAGTATGCGTTTCATGCGCGCTCCTTGCTTACAAAATCCTTACAGGCGCGCGGCTCATAGCACATCGGAGGCCCCGGCGCAACCGTGCCGCGCTGGCTTCACACGTTCGTAACCCTGGCGAGGCATAGTTTCCGGCCTGCTTTGTCCGAAAGCAACCGGAGGTAGCCATGCTGAGCGTCCACGGAGAGACCGCCCACGATGCGCCCGTCCAGGGGCCGCGCTGGATCAACCTGGTGGACCCGAGCCCCGAGGAGATGCGCAGGCTCCTGGAGCTGGAACCCCTGGACGAGGCCTTCATCGGCCACGCCCTGGACCAGCACGAGTGCCCGCGCATCGAAGTGGACCACGAGAGCACCATGGTGGTGATGCGCGCCCCCTACCTGGAGACCCGCCACGGCGACCGACGCCATTCCACCGCGCCCATCGGCGTGATCCTCACGCCCACGGGGCTCACCACCATCTGCAAGGTCCACGACCAGGCCATCCAGGAGCGCCTGCGCGCCGGGCTGCCCCCGGGCGGACAGATGCGCGCGGAGCGCCGCCTGTGCCACATCGTCAAGGAGGTCTCGCTCCTGTTCATGCTCTATCTCAAGGAGATCTCTGCCGAAATCCAGGAACTGGAGCACGACCTGGCCGACACCCGCACCAACGAGGACCTCAAGCAGCTCCTGACGCTCCAGAAATCCGTCACATACTTCCATTCCGCGCTCAAGACCAACGACTTCATCATCGACCGCATCCTGCGCAAGGGGCTGGCCGTGGGCAATTCAGGCAGGCTCACCTTCTCCGAGGAAGAGGAGGACGTGCTGGACTACGCCCTCACCGAGACGCGCCAGGGCATCTACATGTCCAAGATCTTCACGGAGGTGCTTTCCTCCGTCGCCAACGTCACGTCGTCCATCATTTCCAACAGCGTCAACCAGATCATGAAGGTGCTCACCTCCATGACCGTGATCATCATGATCCCCACCTTCGTCACCAGCCTCTACGGCATGAACGTGGAGCTGCCCTTCCAGCACGACGCGCTGGCCTTCCTCATCGTGGCCGCCATGGGCGGCGCGCTCACCGCCGGGGTGATCTGGGTGATGAAGCTGCGGCGCATCCTGTAGAGCCCGACGCCCGCTGGCTCGCTGCGCGGGCGGGGGCGCTCCGGGGCGCGCGTCAGCGGGCCGCGAACACGCCGGGGAACCAGCGTTCGCGCAGGGCCTGGAGGGCGCCGTCCTCGCGCATGGCCGCGAAGGCCTCGCGCCAGGCGCGCACAACGGCGGGGTCGGTGCCCTTGGAGAAGGCTAGGCCCACGTCCACGGTCTTGAAGGAGAGCACCTTCACGATGCGCCTGCCCTCCGGACCCGCCAGCTCGAGCACGTCGGGGAGGCTGATGTTGGTGGTGGCCAGCAGATCGATGCGTCCGGCCAGGAGTTTGCGGATGTTGGCGATCTGGTCCGTGGCCGGTTCCAGGTTGGTGAAGCCCTGGGCGCTGAGGAACTGCTCGCGGGCGTCCTTGGGGTAGACGCCGATGCTGCCCACGCGCCGGGCGTCTTCGAGCGTGCCCAGGTGCGGGGCCTTGCCTTCCACGGCGCAGAAGATCCATTCCAGCGACAAAAAAGGGTCGAGCCATTCGAAGATCGCTTCGCGTTCCGGAAGGCGCGTGATGGGAAGGATGAGCACGCCCGGTTCGCGCTGGGCCATGGCGTAGGCCCTGGCCCAGGGATAGACGCCGATGGGGGATTGGTCGCCCGTGCGCCGTTGCAGCTCGCGCACGATGTCCACGCCCAGGCCCCGGAGCACGCCGTTCTCCTCCACCACCATGCGGGGCGCGGCCTCGCAGACGATGGTCAGCGCGGAGGCCTGGGCGCAGAGAAGGTGCAGCGCGGCCAACACGGCCAGAACGGAGCGCATGGAAACTCCAGGGGGGAACGGATACGGCCTGTTCTCTTTTTCATCAAAAGGGCGGGGTAGGCAAGCGCCTCGTGGCGCGCCGGGGAGGTCGGCCGCGCGGCCCCTGTTTCCGGGGCGCAAACGAAGAGGCCGCCCGGGTCGCCCCGGACGGCCTCGCGAAGAGTGGCGGATCTCCGCGCTACTTGGCCAGATCCTGCTGGATGGACTTGAGGGTCTCTTCCACCTTGGCCAGGCGCTCCTGGTAGGAGGCGTCCAGCTGGGTTTTCAACTGGGTGGCCTTGGTGGTCATCTCGCCCACCACGCCCTGGGCGATCATCTTGCGGGCCAATTCCCTGGGCGCGTTGGAGGCCTCGGCCACCTTGGTTTCCATGGCGGCGATGCGGCCTTCGTAGGCGATCATTTTGGCCGAATACTTGCCCTCCAGGGCAAGGTACACGGCCGCAGCCACCAGAATGGCCACCAGCGCGAGCATGATGCCCGTGCGGGCGGAGTTGCTGGCCGGGGTGTCCGGCTCGACGTTCTCAGAGCCCTGCATCTCCCTGATGGCGTCCACGCGTTTTTCCAATCCGAGCATGTCTTCCTCCTGAGTAGCCCCCCGCTTTCCTATGGCACGCCCCCGCCCGGCGGGCAACAAGTTTCCGCCGGGCAGGGAAAGGAACCGCGATCATCCGAATTTGACCAGCTCGAACACCTTGCGCGAGGGCGTGGACACGATGTGGAAGTAGCGGTCCTGCGGGATGTAGATGTGGGGCACGTCCTCGGTGCGCCGGTAGAGGAAGTGGGAGAGGATGGTCCGGTTCACGGCCTGGTGGCCGATGATCATGATGTTTTCGGCGTTGCCCGAGAGGTAGAGGGCCTTGCGCACGCCGCGTTCCACGCGTTCGCGCAGGGTGGCGTAGCCCTCGCCCCGGGGATAGACGTAGCCGTACTTGTCGCGGGTGCGCTCCTCGTGCACTTCGGGCATGTCCCGGGCGATTTCGTCGTAGGTCATGTTTTCGCAGACGCCCGCGTCGATCTCGTCGAGCTCGGCCAGGGGGATCACGCGGCAGTCCTCGCGGCCCCGGCAGAGCAGTTCCGCCATCTGGAGCGTGCGCTTGCGCGTGCTGGTGAACACGTAGGGCAGGGGCGTCTCCCGGAAGTGCCAGGCCAGGGACTGAGCCTGCACGAGCCCCTTGGCCGTGAGGTCGGAGTCGCCGCCGATGCGGTTTTCCAGGTTGTGGAAGGTCTCGCCGTGGCGGGCCAGGTAGAGGTTGCGCACCCAGTCGGAGACGAGGAGGTCGCGCACGAGGCGGTAGTGGGGCAGCACGGCCTGGACGCGCTCGCGTTCGATGGAGTTGTCCAGGGTGTTGAGCACCACGAAGTTCTCCACGCCGCCGTCCAGGGGGGCGCGGATGCGCTCGTAGTAGCGGATGCGCTCGCGGAAGCAGGCCTGGGCCTCCAGGGTGTCCATGTGGGCGAACTCGGGCAGCTGGGCCTTGCGGGCGATGCTGGCGGCCTGGAGCTCCGGGTCGCGGTTGACGCACTCCAGGAAGAACACTGGCCAGCGCCCCAGCTTTTCCAGGATGGTCCGGCGGCGCTTTTCCGAGACGTTGGTGGCGTCCAGCACGGCCACCTCGCCGCCGGATTCCAGGAAGGCGGCGGCGCGCTCCATGTTCACGCGGGCGAAGTTCTCGCGCAGGGCCGCCCCCTCGGCGTTGTCGGGGGCATAGAAGGACGCGCAGGAGGTGTCCTGCCCCTGGCACATGGAGCGGCGCACGTCGCCGTTGTTGAAAAGCCCCACCGAGACGCCCTCGGCCTCCAGGCACTGGCGCAGCTTGGCCGCCACCGTGGACTTCCCCGAGGCAGGCAGCCCCACCATGGCCACCACAAGCTTGTTGCCGCCCCTGCCCATGGCCTCAGCCCTTCTCGTCGGGGTTGGCCTTCATCACCCTGGCCCCGGGCGCAACGTCGGAGGTGACCCACACGTTGGCCCCGATCACCGCGCCCTTGCCGACGGTGATGCGCCCGAGCACGGTGGCCCCGGAATAGATGATCACGTCGTCCTCCACGATGGGGTGTCGCGCCAGGCCCTTCACGGGGTTGCCCTTGTCGTCCTTGGGGAAGCTCTTGGCCCCCAGGGTGACGCCCTGGTAGAGGCGCACGTTGTCCCCGATGACGCAGGTCTCGCCCACCACCACGCCGGTGCCGTGGTCGATGAAGAAGCGCTTGCCGATTTGCGCGCCCGGGTGGATGTCGATGCCCGTGGCCGAGTGGGCCATCTCGGTGATGATGCGCGGGATGATGTCCACGCCCAGCTTGTGCAGCTCGTGGGCCACGCGCTGGTGGATGAGCGCCGTCACCGAGGGATAGCAGAAGATGGTCTCGCCGGGGCTCTTGGCGGCCGGGTCGCCGTCGTAGGCGGCCTGCACGTCCAGCACGAGCTTCTCGCGCACGTCTGGCACGGCGCGCAGGAAGGCGGTGGCCTTCTCCATGGCCTGCTCCTCGCAGCCGGTGCAGGCCTTGTTCTCGCCCACGCACACGAAGCAGAAGCCGCGCTTGATCTGATCGGCCAGCTTGCGGAACACCACGTCCAGGTTGGCCCCGGTGTGGTAGGCCAGGGTGTCGGGGGTCACTTCCGAGTCGCCGTAGTAGCCGGGGAAGAGCACGGACTTGAGGCGGTCCATGATCTCCGAGAGCGTCTCCAGCGAGGGCATGGGCGAATCGGTGAGCTTGCGGCAGGCGAAGGCCTGGTAGGACGAGGGGGCGCACAGGCGCTCCACCACGCCGGAGATGACGTCCTTGGGCGGGCTCAGGCTGGCCAGCACGTGGCGTTCGTGCTTCACGAGGCTTCCTCCATGGCGGTGAACAGGGCGGTGCTCAGGTAGCGCTCGCCCGTGTCGCAGACGATGAATACGATGGTTTTTCCCCTGTTTTCAGGCCGTTTGGCCAGCTCCAGGGCGGCGTGGCAGTTGGCCCCCGAGGAGATGCCGCAGAGGATGCCCTCCTCGCGCAGGAGCCTGCGGGCCATGGCCAGGGCCTCTTCGTTGTGCACCTGCAGCACCTCGTCCACCAGGGAGAGGTCCAGCACGTCGGGCTTGAAGCCCGCGCCGATGCCCTGGATCATGTGCGGTCCGGGCTGCCCGCCCGAGAGCACGGGCGAGGCCTGGGGTTCCACGGCCACGGCCTTGAGCCCGGGCCTGCGCGGCTTGAGCGCGCGGGCCACGCCCGTGAGCGTGCCCCCCGTGCCCACTCCGGCCACGAAGATGTCCAGCGCGCCGTCCGTGTCGGCCCAGAGTTCCTCGGCCGTGGTGAGCACGTGGGCCTCGGGGTTGGCCGGGTTCTCGAACTGCATGGGCATGAAGGCCTTGGGCTCCTGGGCCACGATCTCGCGGGCCTTCTCGATGGCCCCCTTCATGCCGAGCTTGGCGTCGGTGAGCACCAGCTTCGCCCCGAAGCCCTTGAGCAGCGTGCGGCGCTCCAGGCTCATGGATTCGGGCATGGTCAACACAAGTTTGTAGCCGCGCACGGCGCACACGAAGGCCAGGCCGATGCCCGTGTTGCCGCTGGTGGGCTCCACCACCAGGGTGTCGGCGTCCAGCAGGCCCCGGCGCTCGGCGTCCAGGATCATGTTGCGCGCGATGCGGTCCTTCACCGAAAAACAGGGATTGGCCGATTCGAGCTTGGCCACCAGCGTGGCTTCCAGGCCCGCCCCGATGCGGTTCAGGCGCACCAGGGGGGTGCCTCCCACCAGCTCCAGCATGTCTCGGGCGATGTTCATGGTCAGGCTCCAGGCCCCCGCGCGGGGGCCACGGTTGCGGTGATTCTGGGAGAGCGCGGGGCCTTGGCGCGGTCCAGGCGCTCCAGGAGCAGGGCGGCGTGGTCGCCGCAGGTGACGTGCAGGGCGCTCAAGCGGTCACTCCAGGGGGTGCTTGAGGTAGCGGTAGTAGGCGTCGATCTGGTGCACGGCGGCCAGGGGGTTGTGGCCCAGGAGGCGGTCCTTGACGGCCAGCACGGTGCAGGGGGCCTTGGCCTCCTTGAGCAGGAGCGAATCGTGCCCCACGCACAGGCCCAGGAGCACGTTGAACTGGCTGCCCGAGGCGTCCAGGGCGCGGGCCTGGAACACGGGGTTGCACATGGTCTCGCGGGGGGCGCCCGGGTCCACCTGGTCGCACGCTTCCAGGCCCAGGGCGGCCTTGGGGGCGGCCCCGGCCTTGCAGGCCACCGAGGCCACGCAAAAGCCGTTGGTCTCGAAGACGCGGTGCACCACCTCGGCCTCCTTGCGCAGGCCGATGCAGAAGGCCAGGCCCAGGGTGCGGTAGCCCATGCGCCGGGCGAACTCCACGATCTCCACGATGCGCGGCTTGAGGGGCCGCACGGCCGCGTAGCCCTCCTGGCGTCCGGCGTAGCCCTCCGCCTCCTGGAGCGAGGCCTGGCGGGCGAATTCCAGGTGTTCGGGCGAGAGGGTGGCGGCCAGGGCCTCCCCGGCTTCGCCGCGCAGGCGAAGCGAAGGGCAGTCGGCCGGGGCCTTGCCTTTGGCGTCGCGGCAGTAGCGCGCGGACCAGTCGTGCGGGCAAAGGGCGCAGGCGGGCAGGGGGGAGGGCCGGTCGGGATGGGCGTTTTGTTTGTCGTCGGGCACGGGGAACTCCTGGCCGGATCGACGCCCCGCGAGGCGCGGGCCGTCTCGCGGCAAAGTCGGCAATGCGCAACGCTCCCGGGGCAGCTCACGGGAGACGCCCGCTCCGGCAGGCGCGGGCTCGGGCGAGCCTACACCTCCCGGGCGGGATAATCCAGAGCGGACGGCCCTAGCAGGTGCAGGCCGGGGCCTCTCCCTCCTGGCGCTTGAAGGGCGAGATCTCGCGCAGGCGCGCGATGATCCGGGGCAGTTCGGCCAGCACGGTGTCCACCTCCGCGCCGGTGTTGAAGCGCGAGAGGCTGAAGCGGATGGAGCCGTGGGCGTAGGTGAAGGGCACTCCCATGGCCCGCAGCACGTGGGAGGGCTCCAGGGAGCCCGAGGTGCAGGCCGAGCCGGAGCTGGCGCAGATGCCGAAGGCGTCCATCATGAGCAGGATGGCCTCTCCCTCCACGTACTGGAAGGAGATGTTGGTGGTGTTGGGCAGGCGCGAGGCCGTGGAGCCGTTGACCCGGGCCTCGGGGATGGCGGCCAGGAGCCCGGCTTCCAGGCGGTCGCGCAGGGCCTTCACGGCGGAGTTTTCGTGGGCGATGTTGGCCTGGGCGATTTCGCAGGCCTTGCCCAGCCCGATGATGCCCGTGGTGTTCTCGGTGCCCGCGCGGCGTCCGTGCTCCTGGTGTCCGCCCAGCATGAAGGGCCGGTACTGGACGCCCTTGCGCACGAAGAGCGCGCCCACGCCCTTGGGGGCGTGCACCTTGTGGCCGGAGACGGCCAGGAAGTCCACGGGAAGGGTCTTCAGGTCGATGGGGATCTTGCCCAGCACCTGCACGGCGTCGGTGTGCACGAGCGCGCCGCGCTCCTTGGCGATGTGGGCGATCTCGTGGATGGGGAAGACCGCGCCGGTCTCGTTGTTGGCCCACATCACGGAGACCAGGGCGGTGTCGGGGCGCAGGGAGTCGCGCAGTTCGTCCAGGTCGAGCATGCCTTCGTGGTCCACGCCCAGGTAGGTGGCCTCGTAGCCCCTGCGCTCCAGGTGCTTGACCACGTTGAGCACGGCGGGGTGCTCCACGCGGGTGGTGATGATGTGGCGCTTCTCGGGCTGGGAAGCCAGGGCGGAGCGTATGGCGGTGTTGTCGCCCTCGGTGCCGCAGGCGTTGAAGACCACCTCGCCGGGCGCGCAGCCCAGGGCCTGGGCCACGCGCTCGCGGGCCTGGGAGAGCTCGCGCCCCACGGAGCCGCCGAAGGCGTGCATGCTGGAGGGGTTGCCGTAGCGCTCGGAGAAGAAGGGAAGCATCTCCTCCAGCACGGCGGGGTCCACGCGGGTGGTGGCGTTGTTGTCCAGGTAGATCACGGCCATGTCAGCGCACCTCCTGCACGGTGATGTCTTGCTCCACGGCCTCGCGCAGCCGCTTTTCCACGAACTGCTTGAGGGTCACCTGGCTGGACTTGCACGAGGAGCACGCGCCGCGCAGCTTCACGAGCACGGTCTTGCCGTCCACGTCCACCAGTTCGATGTCGCCGCCGTCCTTCTGGAGGCTGGGGGCGATCTCCTCCTCGATGGTCTTGGACACCAGCTTCATGCGCTGCATGTTGGTGAGCCCGGCGGGCTTGGCGGGGGCGATCTCCAGGGGCTTCAATTCCTTCTTCTGGCCCTTGGCCTCGGCCAGGATGTCGGCCAGCCTGTCCAGGCACTTGCCGCAGCCGCCTCCGGCCTTGGTGAAGTCGGTGATCTCCTCCACGGTGGAGAGGTTGTTTTCCGCGATGGCGCGGCGGATGGTCTGGTCGGTTACGCCGAAGCATTCGCAGACCACCTCGCCCTCCTCGTGGGGGGCGACGGGCAGGCCGCGCAGGTTGGCCACGGCGGCCTCCAGGGCCTCCTTGCCCATGACGGAGCAGTGCATCTTCTCCTTGGGCAGGCCGCCCAGGAACTGGGCGATGTCCTGGTTGGAGACCTCCAGGGCCTCGTCTACGGTCTTGCCCTTGATCATCTCCGTGAGGGCCGAGGAGGAGGCGATGGCGCTGGCGCAGCCGAAGGTCTGGAACTTGGCGTCCACGATGCGCTCGTTCTCGTCGAGCTTGAGGAAGAGCTTGAGGGCGTCTCCGCAGGCCAGCGAGCCCACCTCGCCCACGCAGTCGGCGTCGGGGATTTCCCCCACGTTCCGGGGATTGATGAAGTGCTCGCGCACCTTGTCGGTATATTCCCACATGGCGGTTTCTCCTTGGGATTGGCCGGGGCTGCCCTCGGCGTGAAATCAGAGTATAACACTCCGAGATGTTCGCGGAAGGGGCAAAAACGCAGGAATCTACCCGATGTGGCTGGCCTCCACCACGATGCCGATGCCGCCGCGCGGGCGGAAATTGCCGGTGACGGTCATGCGCCGGGGGCGCAGGGCCTCCACCAGGTCGTCCAGGATGCGGTTGGTCAGGGTTTCCATGAAGGAGGGCTCGCTGCGGTAGCTGAAAAGGTAGAGCTTGAGCGATTTGGACTCCACGCAGCGTTTGCCCGGCACGTAGGCGATGGTGACGGTGCCGAAGTCCGGCTGGCCGGTCATGGGGCAGAGGCTGGTGAACTCCTCGGTGACGAAGGTGACCAGGTAGTCGCGCTCGGGGAAGCGGTTGGGGAAGGTCTCCAGGAGTCCGGGGTTCACGCGGTCGGGGTATTCGGTGCCCGCCTTGCCCAGGTGGGTGAGGCCGGAGGTGTCGTCTTTTTCGATGATCATGGGTGCTGCTCCTATGGCTGGGTGCGACGGGTTTTGACGCCGCCGGGCTTCTGGATTAGGCTTTCAGCCCCTGATCGTCAAATGGGGGTGCGCCATGTCCCTCGAAGTCTGCGAGATCTTTCATTCCATCCAAGGCGAATCCACCCACGCGGGGCGTCCCTGCGTGTTCGTGCGCCTTTCGGGCTGCAACCTGCGCTGCGCCTGGTGCGACACGCCCTATTCCTGGTCGCCGGGGAACATCATGGAGCCGGGCGAGGTGGTGGCGGCCGTGGCCGCCCTCGGCTGCGGGCTGGTGGAGATCACCGGGGGCGAGCCCCTCACCCAGCCGGGCACGCCCGCCCTGGCCGCGCTCCTGCTGGAGCGGGGCTTCGAGGTGCTGGTGGAGACCAACGGGAGCCTGCCCGTGCGGGCCCTCGACGAGCGCGTGGCGGCCATCATCGACGTGAAGTGCCCGTCCAGCGGCATGCACGGGCGCATGGACCGCTCCAACTGGGAGCGCCCGCGCCCGCGCGACGAGCTGAAGTTCGTGCTGGCCGACCGCGCGGACTACGACTACGCCGTGGAAGTGCTGCGGGGGCTGCCGCGCGGCGCGCTGCCCGTGGTGTTCTCGCCGGTGCTCACGCGGCTGGACCCGGCCGAACTGGCCGCCTGGATGCTGGCGGACCGCCTGGAGGCCCGGCTGGGCCTGCAGCTGCACAAGATGATCTGGCATCCCGAGGCCCGGGGGGTCTGAGGGGGACGGGTCGGGCGCATCCGCGCGATCCCTGGCCGGGGGACGCCGACGACCGATCGGAAGACGATCGTCGGCGTCCCCCGGCCAGGGACCACCCGGACGCGCCCGACGGGTCAGGCCGGAGTCGAGCGTTCCGGGGCGGGGCTCGGTGGACGCGCCCGACGGGGCGGGCCGGAGCTGGGCGTGTTGCGAGATGCGCGATAAGTCGCTAACAATTTGAAAAATAAATAAAATTTAGTTCCTGCGCGGCGCAGCCGCGCAGCGCAGAGACATTCCGTCGAGGAGACGCCGTGAAGAACGCCATCGTCCTGTTTTCCGGGGGCCTGGACTCCACCACCTGCCTGGCCATCGCCAAGGCACAGGGTTTCCGGGCCTACGCCCTGAGCTTCCGCTACGGCCAGCGCCACGAGGTGGAGCTGGAGGCCGCGCGGCGCGTGGCCGCGCACCTGGGCGCGGCCGGGCACCTGGTGCTGGACGTGCCCCTGGGGGCCATCGGGGGCTCGGCCCTCACGGCGGACATCGACGTGCCCAAGGACCGCGACGTTTCCCGCATGGACGAGGGCATCCCCGTCACCTACGTGCCCGCGCGCAACACGGTGTTCCTGTCGCTGGCCCTGGCCTGGGCCGAGGTGCTGCCCTCGGCGGACCTGTTCATCGGGGTGAACGCCCTGGACTACTCGGGCTACCCCGACTGCCGCCCGGAGTTCGTGGCGGCCTTCGAGGCCATGGCCAACCTGGCCACCCGGGAGGCCGTGGAGGGCCGCCTGAAGATCAGCGTCCACGCGCCGCTCATGCGCTGGCACAAGTCGCGCATCATCGAGGAAGGGATGAAGCTGGGCGTGGACTACGGCCTCACCCACAGCTGCTACGACCCCAGCCCCCAGGGCCTGGCCTGCGGCCGCTGCGACTCCTGCCTGCTCAGGAAAAAAGGCTTCGAGGAGGCGGGAGTGGAGGACCCGACGCGGTACGCCTGAGTGACATCTCGTTTTTCGAACCTCACTTTGCCTGAGTGTTATACATGGCCACGACATGCAAAATATGCCTCATATACCATTTGATATCAATTCATGCGCATGTCATTGACTATTTTCCTTTGAATACGTAATATTTTTTGGACAACTTGAACCAGCCACCCTAAACATCAGCCTCGACACGCAAAGAGATGAGAAAACTCCAATATCTAGCTATAGCATTACTAATTTGCACGGGCCTTGTATTTTTGCTTTACCTTGTACATACAGATATTTTGAAATTTGGAAGCATATCAACATCCAACTCAAAATGGCATGAGTTTTCGGAAGTCTATGAGCACTTAATCTCCCCACTAATCGGGGTTCTCGGCTTCATGGGTATCATTTACACTATCGTCTCGCAAAACAAAGCCTCAAACAAGGAGCTCGCATACAGCTATTTAATTGAATTAATTAAACTTCAATGTGAAATCAGAGACAAAATCCGAATCGGTGAAAAAGATGGAGTCGAAGCGTTTGCCGAACTTCTTTCAGAGTGGTCTGCCATATATAAATTGCTGCAAGCCAACAAAGATATAGTGTCGAAATATACAGTGTCTCAGCGTGTTGATTTGGCATTCGTGTTTTTTTATTTCGGTGCAACGCCTAATGCGGCGTCTTACTGTGACGACATCTCGGCTGTGAGGGAGTTTAACACTTTAATTGCAAGTCAGGTTTGCAAGGTCGATGGCAAAAGCCATAACAAGCACAAAGGACACCAAAACGATCTTGGTCATTATTTCCGATTTTTGTATAATGCGTTTAGATTTATCCAGAGGAATGCGCATATTACAGATGAAGAAAAAATTGACCTTGGGAAGCTTCTCAGGTCGAGCATTTCAGCGTATGAATTAGCATTGCTGGCTATCAACTGTAAGTCAAAGCTCGGGGCTGAGTGGAGCGAAAATAATATTGACCGCCAATTCTCTTTGTTCAAGAATATTCCGAGGCATTTTTTTATAAGAGATGACGTCGGATTTTCAATCGAAGATCTTTATCCTGATATGGAGTTTGATTGGAGAAGGTAGTTGGCGTATGGACTTGTTTGGGCTTCAGCAATGCATAGATTTCAAGCACACTCCCTCCGTACAGTATCACAATGAAGACCTTGCCCATGTCCAGTAGCAGCGGTTCGTCCGGGACGGTTGACCTGCCGGGTTTCTTCGGACCAATCATTTCTTGAGGGTGGCCCCCTGGTTCAGGTGGTTTGAGGTGTCTCGCCGCGCAGGCTGAAGAAGCTCGCCACCGGGGCGGTCTTGCTTACGCGCAGGGTGTCCGGGACGTGTAGGCCTGCGCTCCCCTCGGTGCGGGCGCAGGGGCGTAGACCCTTCTGGAGGAAGAACTCACCTCGCTTCGCCCCACACGCTCCGGATCCAGCGTGATCGCCAGGACCCCGCGCCGAATGAACTGTCCTCCCCGATTGCACCAGACGATCCCGCCCCCGGGACGCCCCTGTTGCGTGCGCCTCCCTGCCTCGTCCAGCCCAAGATGTCAGCAATCCGGCGGCGTGCTGGACATCCTTTGTCGTTTCCGGTTACCCTTTCCAGTGATGGGCGTAGTATGACTGCATGGACGCGGCGTATTGTCTCGATTCCGTGCAATCGCTGGCCTGTGCGGGCTTCCGCTTCCGCAGTGCCCGACGCATCGCGCTCCATCGTGCTGGCTTCGTGAGGCACGCACGGTACCGGGACCTGGGCAACGAACCGGAATCCCTGGGCGCACGAATCGTTCGAGACACAAAGGGTTGGTCGCTTCCATGGCCAATGGCATCTTCCTAGCCGTTTTGCTTTCCCTCTGCATCCTGCCCGTTCCCGTTCCCGCGCAAGACCAGTCCAAGGGCCCCGAAGGCGGGCGCGACCTCCAGGCTTTGAACCAGCAGGCCTCCAACCCCGTGGGCGATCTGTGGATGATCGCCAACCAGTTCAACTTCAACCTCCTCCAGAGCGACAAGGTCCGCGCCTTCCGGGACCCGCAACTCCAGTTCAACTGGAACTTCCAGCCGGTGCTCACCTTCGAGCCCAACGACGACTTCCGGCTGGTCACCCGCCCGGTGATCCCGCTCTACGTCTCCCCGTACGCCGAAGGGCGCTCCCGCGTGAACAGCGTGGGGGGGCTGGGCGACGCCGAACTGATGGTCATGCTCACCCCGGGCGGCTCCACGTCCTCGGGGTTCATCTTCGGCGCAGGCCCCACGGCCATCTTCCCCACGGCCACGGACAAACACCTGGGGAACGGCAAGTGGCAGCTCGGCCCGGCGGCGGCCGCCCTCTACATGAACGACAAATGGGTGGTGGGCATCTTCCCGCAGCACTGGTGGTCCTACGCGGGCGACGCCAAGCGCAAGGACGTGAGCCTGACCAAGGCCCAGTACTTCATCTGGTACTCCCCCGCGCCCACGTGGCAGGTGGGCATGTCGCCCAACATCCTGGTGGACTGGATGCAGCCCAAGGCCCAGGACCGCTGGACCGTGCCGGTGGGGCTCGGCGTCTCCAAGATGACCATGCTGGGCAGCCTGCCCGTCAAGTTCAGCGTGGAGGCCGACTATTCCGTGGTCCGTCCCAGCAACATCCCCGGCAACGAATGGACCTTCAAGTTCACCGTGACGCCCATCCTGCCCAAACTGTTCTGAACCATCGCCTTCGGCAAAGGAGCCCCTCATGAAGAAAGGCCTCTTCCTGTTCTGCTGTCTGGTCGCCTCCGTGTTTGCGTGGCAGGGCGCGTCCTACTCCTGCACCAGCATCCGCCTGAAGACGGAAGCGAATGATGTAGTCTACGCGCGCACCATGGAGTTCGCGAGCTTCAAGTCCGGCGTCTCCGTCGTGCCCAAGGGATACAAATACCAGGGAACGCTCCCCGACGGATCGCAGAAGGGGATGCGCTGGACCGTGAAGTACGGCTTCGTCGGGATGAACTACGAGGGCGTCCCCATCGTGTCCGACGGCATGAACGAGAAAGGGCTCGTGGTCGGCAGCCTCTACATCCCGGGCTATGTGAAGTACCAGGCGTATTCCTCCGGCAGCGCTTCGTCCACCATGGCCCAGTACGAGCTCAACACCTGGCTTCTCTCGGCCTTCGCCACCGTGGCGGAGGTCCGCAAGGGCATCGGCGCCGTGCGGGTCTGCCAGGGGCCCATGGGGCAGACCGGGGCGACCCCCCTGCACTTCACCGTGCACGACGCCACGGGCGCGAGCCTCGTGATCGAATACGTGGACGGCGCGCTCCGTCTGCACGACAACCCCATCGGCGTGCTCACCAACGCGCCCAACTTCGACTGGATGATCCAGAACCTGAGCAACTACGTGAACCTCTCGCCCGACAACGCCGCGGGCGCGACCTTCAGCGGCGTGACCGTCACCCCCTTCAGCCAGGGGTCCGGCCTGCACGGGCTGCCGGGCGACTTCACCTCCCCCAGCCGGTTCGTGCGCATGGTGGCGCTCACCCAGTCCACCGTGCCGGTCAAGACCGTGGACGCGGGCATCGCCCTGGCCATGACGGTGATCAACAACGTGGACATCCCCATCGGGGCCGTTCGCCAGAAGACCGACACGGGCGTGGTCCTGGAGGTCACGGACTGGGCCGTGGTGGCGGACCTCTCCCGCAAACGCTACTACTACCGCACCTACGAGAACAAGAACTGGCGCTATGTGGACCTGGCCAAGGCCCTGGCGGGCGCGAAAACGGTGATGAACATCTCCATCGATACCCCGGCCGACTATCCCGAAGTGTCCGCTTCGGCCAGGCCCATGCAGCCGTGAGGCCCGGCGTGTCGCGATTCCAGAATACCAAGGGGGATGCGAAACAGATGAACAGGTCACGCAAGGGATTTTCGAGGCTTCTCCGGGCGGCGTTCGCCGTGGCGGCGGCGCTGGGGCTGCTCGCGTCCGCGCGGACGCCCGTGCTGGCCACCGAGGGCGGCACGAGCCACTACATCCAGGGCTCCTACGGCGACTTCCTCATGGGGTTCATCCCCGCCGAGGGATTCTACGTCCGCAACGACTTCATCTACCTGGCCCAGAGCATGAGCCAGACATTCCACGGCGGCAGGATCTACAGCAAGGTCAACGCCTACACCTCCATCGACCTCCTCAAGCTGAGCTACGTGGCGGAAGTGCCAGCCATGGGCGGCTATCTCGGCCTGGCCGCCGGCGTGCCCATCATCGTAAACACCAACGTGGGGGGCTCCCTCAACATCCAGGACCAGCGCAACCGGCGGCAGTATTCCAAGACCGGGGACGGCGACAGGGGCGGCCTCTCCGACGTCTTCCTGGCCCCCCTGGCGGCCTGGAACTTCGGCGAGTGCCACCTGGTGGTCATGCCCACCGTGTTCTTCCCCACCGGCTACTACGACAAGAAGGTGCTCACCAACCTGGGCATGAACTACTACACCTTCGACGCCAACATGGCGTTCACGTGGCTCAACGCCAAGGGGTACGAGTTCTCTTTCAACGCCGGGTACATGATCAATTCGCGGAACACCGCCACCCGTTACACCTCCGGCAACCAGTTCCACCTGGACTGGACGGCGGCCTACCACTACGATCAGCGCCTGGCTTTCGGGCTGGTGGGCTACGTGGTGGCCCAGACCACGCCGGATTCGGGGCCGGGGGCGAGCCTCGGGGCGTTCTATTCCTCCAGCGCGGGCCTGGGGCCGATCCTCAGCTACACGGCCTCCATCGGCGGCAAGGACGTGAGCTTCATCGCCAAATGGCTCTGCGACGTGGGCGCGGAGAACCGCATGACCGGTAACGCAGTGTACGCCTCCGTGGCCGCCAAGTTCTGAGGCGGCGCGCCCGGGGCGGGCGGCTGGGCGCAAGCCTGCGCATCGTGCCTTCAGAGACAACATCGACGGGGGGCTGCCGGTTCAGGCCGGGAGCCCCCCGTAAAGCGTGCTGATGAAGTCCTTGGCCATGTCCAGGAGCAGGGGCTCGTCCGGGAAGTCGATGCGCGTCTTCACGAACTGTCCTCCGCTGCGGGCCAGCACGATGCCCGAGGCCTGGGCTTCGCGGCCGCGCAGGCTGAAGAAGCTGGCCGCCACCGGGTCGGTCTGGGTCACGCCCCAGTCGCGCGCCAGGGCGTCCGGGCCGTGCAGGTCCAGCACCTCACGCCGCGCGCGGTCCAGTTCCTCCAGGATCGTTCCGCTCCCCGCTTTGTCCGGCGTCCGCGCCGGGTAGACCGACACCGTGGCCCGGGACACGGGGGTGGAGTACTCCGCCGCGCACCCCAGTTCCGCGGCCAGGTGCGTCCGGTCGGCGTGGCCGTCGTAGTGGTAGAAGCCGATCTCGTAGGGAAACTCCATGTCCGCCAGGGGGTCGCGGAACATCAACGCGTTGTCCGCCGCGCGGGCGCAGGGGGCGTTGACCCGCCGGAAGTGGTAGCTCTCCTCGGTGCGCCCCACGCGCTCGGGCTCCAGCGTGAAGGCCAGTATCCCGCGCCGCACGCGGCGCGCCTCCCCGTCGCGCTCCGTCTGCGCGCCCCGCATGCGCCAGACGATGCCGCGCCCGCGTCCCAGCAGGCGCAGACAGGCGATCTCCGTGGCGTCGGCCGCGTCGTCGGTGGCGTCCAGCACGTGGATGGGGTCCTCCCGGGACGCGCCGCGACCGCCGCCGATGTTGAGGTCGACGCCGAAGCTGGCCTGGAAGGCGGCGCGCAGATCCATCATGCCCCGTCTCCCCGTCCGGGCGGCTCGTCCCCGCAGAACCCGTCGGCGTGCGCGGACACGCTGCGGTTGCGGCCGGCGCGCTTGGCCGCGTAGAGGGCGTCGTCGGCCTGGCGGTACAGTTCCAGGGCGTCCGCCGCGTTGTGTCCGAGGCACGCCGCTCCGGCGCTCACCGTCACGCGGACGCGTTGCGTGCCTCCCTGCTGCGTGTGGGCCATCACCTCGCAGGCCTCCACCGCGAGGCGGACCTTTTCCGCCACGCCCAGGCCCGCTTCCCCGGGAGTCTCCGGCGCGAGCACCGCGAACTCCTCCCCGCCCACGCGGTACACAAGATCCGTGGAGCGCAGCGCGGCGCGCGCGGCCAGGGCCACGGCGTGGAGCACTTCGTCGCCCGCCACGTGGCCGAGGCGGTCGTTCACGGCCTTGAAGTGGTCGATGTCGAAAAGAACCAGGGCGAGCGGCCGCTCGTGGCGCGTGGCGAGCTTCACTTCGTGCTCCAGATCCTCGTTGAACTTGCGGCGGTTGGCGAGGCCGGTGAGGGCGTCCGTGTTGGCGCTGGCCAGGAGCTGGTCGTCCTTGGCGGCGATCTCGCGCGCCATGGCCATGAAGCGGCTGCCCAGCCTGCCGATCTCGTCGTCGCCGAAGTTTGCGGGCAGCAGGCAGACGTTGCCACCGGCCAGGCTGTCCATCATCTGCCCCAGGGAGTGCAGCCGGTCCACCAGCACCCGCTTGTAGAGCACGTAGCCCCCGGCCAGCCCCAGCAGGATGGAAAAACCGGTCACGGCGTAGATCAGCAGGGCGGCTCGGTTCACGGGTCCGGCGAAGGAGCCGCGCGGCAGCTCCAGCAGCACGAAAAGGTAGGGCTCGCGCTCCTCGGGCAGGGTGAAGCGCGCGTAGGAGTACACCTTCTCCACGCCGTCGGACCCCGTGCGCTCGAAGTTCCCGCGCCGTTCGCCCCGGTTGAGCAGCGCGAAGAAGTCGCCCCGCAAGGACGAACCCGTCTGGTAGAGCCCGTTGGCCTCGGGATAGCGCATGAGGAGCGTTCCGTTGGAGTCGTACACGCCCACGGCGGCCCCTTCGGGCATGTCCACGCCCTGGAACAGCGTGTGGTAGCGGTTGAGGTTGAGCGAGGCCGCCACCACGCCGGCGAACGAGCCGTTTTCGTCGCGCACCGGCATGGAAAAGTGGAGCACCGGGTTGCCGGTGAGCCTGCCCACGACGTAGTCGCCCGCGCTGAAGCCCCCGCTCTCCCGCGCCGCCCGGAAATACCGACGGTTGCTCACGTTGATGCGGCTGTTGTCGGCCACGGAACTGACGAGGATGCGGCCGTTCTTGTCCGTCAGGAGGATGTTGCTCAGGTAGTCCTCCCTGCTGTGCAGCCGACGGAACGTCTCCGTAAGCCCCTGATAGTCGCCCAGGCGCAGCTCGGGCAGCACCGAAACCACTTCCAGGATCTCCCGGATCTCGGTGACGAGCATGTCCTGGTAGATTTCGAAGCCGCGGACCGTGCGGTCCAGCTTGTTCCGGGCGTCCTGGAGGCCCCGTTCGTGGAGGGCCATGTTGAGATAGACGATGGAGCCCATGGCGGGGAGAAACACCACCACCAGCAGGCCGACGATCTTGGTGAGCAGCTTGTTGCGGGCCTTGCAGGACAGCATGGTCGCACCCGGGGAGACCGAAGTTGCTCCTGCCGGGACGCCGGGACCGGCAGGCGGGCGGCCGTTCGCGCCACCGCCCTTTCCATGTTGAATAATGCCCCGTAAGTCCATCGTCAAATCCCAGACATCGCTACCTTTTCGAGCGGAATTGTCGCGAGCGCCCTACTTGACGATGAAGCCGAGGGTCTTCAGCCGTTTTCCCCAGCGGCTCCAGGCCCCGGTGGACATGGAGAGGTTCTTGGCGTGCTGGTCGTATTCGGCGAGCACGTTGGTCTCGATGGAGCAGCGGCGGTCGTGGTTGGTGTGCGAGAGCGTCAGCTCGAAGCGGCCGTGGCCCAGCTCGCGGAACTTCTCCACCACGAAGACGTGGCCCGTGGCCATGCGGTGGCGGATGTTGTCGTCTAAGATGAACACGGCCCCCGCCGAGGGGACCTGGCGCGTCTGGCCGTGCAGGTCGGCGCAGCGGTACCAGCCGATGGGCGAAAGCTCCGCGTTGCCCCGGCAGCTCATGTCCCCGGTGCGGCAGCGGGCGTAGGGCAGGCTCTGGGGCTCGCAGCGGCCCCGGATGGTCTGAGGGCGCAAGCGGTAGCAATGCTGGGAGCCTCCCTTGTCCAGGGCCGGGTCCACTGCCGGAGCAGCGGCCTTGGCCTGGGGCGCGTCGATCAGCTCCTTCTCGGGCAACGCGTCGGCCGGGTCCTTCGTCCTGCCCTCGGTCCTGGCGGACGAGGGCTTCTTCCTGGGTTTCGTCGACTGGCCGGAGGACTCCTGCCTGACCGCCTTGGCGGCTTTGGAGTCGGGTTGCGCGGCGGCCCAGGCGGCGCTCTCCGCAGACACAAGGGCCGGAAGCGGGACGAGAGCCGCCGTGAGCAGGCACAGCGCCGCGAGCCGGAGGCCCAGGGCGAGGGGGGATCGGGTCATGCCATGTCCTCCATCCAGTTTTCGGGGACCACCACCGGGCCGGGCGGCAGGGGCCGGAAGCTGAAGCCGTCGGCCAGATCGCGGGGGGAGGCCTTGCGCGGCCGGTCCAGGAGCCCGGCGCGCCAGGCCAGCCAGCCCGTCACCGCTTCGGGGGGAACGCCCCGGGCGCGCAACTCGCCCAGGTCCGTGTCGCCCCGGCGCTTGGAGAGCCTGCGGCCGTCGGGGTCCACCAGCAGGGGCACGTGGGCGTAGGCCGGGGGCGTCCCGCCCAGGAGCCCGTGCAGGAGGATCTGACGGCCCGTGGAGTCCAGCAGGTCGGCCCCGCGCACCACCTCGGTGACGCCGTGGTCCATGTCGTCCACGCTCACGGCCAGCTGGTAGGCGTGCACCCCGTCGGAGCGGCGCACCACGAAGTCGCCGCACTGTGCCGCCAGGTCCTGCATTTGGGGGCCCAGCACCAGGTCCTCGAAGGCGATGCGCGCCTCTCCGGCGCGCAGGCGCAGGGCGGCGCCGCGGCCCAGCTCGCGCTTGGCCGCCCGGCGCGCCCCCGTCAGGCGCAGGCACGTGCCCGCGTAGACCGGCTCTGCATCGCCCGCGTGGGGGGCCTGGGTGACGCCGCGCAGCTCCGCGCGGGTGCAGAAGCAGGGATAGGTGAGCCCCCGGGCCGTGAGCGCCTCCAGGCGCTGCTGGTAGACGGCGCGGCGTTCGCTCTGGCGGTAGGGGCCGAAGGGTCCGCCCCTGCCGGGGCCTTCGTCCCAGTCGAGGCCCAGCCAGGCAAGGTCCTCCAGGATCAGGGCGGCGAAGTGCTCCTTGGAGCGATCCGGGTCCAGGTCTTCCATGCGCAGGACCACGGCCCCGCCCTTGGAGCGCGCCGAGAGCCAGGCCAGCAGGGCGGTCCAGGCGTTGCCCAGGTGCATGCGCCCCGAGGGGCTGGGCGCGAAGCGTCCGCGCGACGTTGTCGAAGGGGAGGGCGCGGCCCCGGGAACGGCTTCGGGGGCTGCCTCCGGGGGATCGTCCGGGGAGGCCGGGCTCACCGGGCTTCCCTTGCCTTGGCGATGAGTTCCGGGCGGTACTCGAAGTGCATGATGTCGTACTCGGCCCACTTGCCGCCCCAGACGAAGCCGTGGCGCTCGAAGATTTCGGCGGCCTCGGCGGGGAAGTCCGTGCGCTGGGCCAGGGGGTCGCCCCCGCCGGACCAGCGCCAGTAGCCGTTGACCTTGGAGTTCAAGTCGATGGCGGCCCCGAAGGAGTGCATGGAGAGCCGTTCTGTTCCGGCGATGGGCCGCCAGGCGAAGGTTCCCGAAAGGGGGAGCAGGCGTCGGCGTGCTTCGGGGTGGGCGGCCAGCCAGGCAGAGAGGTCGCGGTCCACGCGCTCCAGGGCCTGGGCGGCGCCGTTGCGGCCGTTGAAGAGCACGCGCTGGCCCAGGAAGGTCACGGGCACGAGGGCGGCCTTCACCTCCTGGGCGGTGTGGCCGTAGGCGGCCTTGAAGAGGGCCGTGACGCGGCGTCGTCCCGGATGGAAGCCCGGGGCGGGTTCGGCCGTGACGCGCTCCATGGGGTAGGGCTGGGCGAGCATGTCCTCCAGGTCGGTGTCGTCCAGGGCCTCCTCGGCGTTCTTGGCGCGGCCGTCGTCGTAGGGAAGGCGCACGCCGTCGGAGAGCACGAGGCCGCCTTGCTCCACGGAGCGCACGGCGTCGGGATAGCTGCGGCGCAGCAGCTCGAGGTCTTCCTGCGGTCCGGCCAGGGCGGGCGCGGCCGCCAGCAGCAGGAGGAGGCAGAGCCGGAGGGCCGGGCGCAGGCTCACGGGTGGGCGTGGGCCTGGCCGGAGCCCCCCCGGAGCAGCACGCGCGAGACGATGCGCCGGGCGTTCTCCTCGGCGGCCTCGATCTCTTCGGGGCTCAGGCCCGCGCCCAGGGCGATCCTGCGGCGCATGTCCTGGGAGACGAGGTCTCCGGGGGCGTGGGCGTCGTTGTTGATCACCAGGGGCGCTCCGAAGCGGCGGGCCATGGCGGCCACGTGGCCGTTGGTGAGGCTGTGGCCCTTGCGGGTGGTGATCTCCAGGTGCACGCCCTTCTCGGCGGCGAGGCGGGCGTCGGGCTCGGCGAGCAGCCCCGGGTGGGCCAGCACGTCCGCGCCGCCCTCGATGGCGGCCAGGTTGGCGCCCCGGGCCACGGGCTCCACGATGGTTTCGCCGTGCACCACCACGACCATGGCCCCCAGGTCCCTGGCCTGGGCGATGAGCCCGGGGATGAGCGGGGGCGGGCAGTGGGTGAGCTCCACGCCCACGAGCACGTCGATGTCCAGGAAGGGGCCGGTCTCCTGGACGAAGCGGCGCATGTTCTCGAGGATCAGGCGCATGTTGGAGGGGTCGGCGTGGTCGGTGATGCAGATGGCGCGGTACCCGGCCTGGGCGGCGCGGCGCGCGAGCTCCGCGGGGATCAGCGCGCCGTCGGAGAAGGTGGTGTGGGTGTGCAGGTCGATCATGGGGGGGGTCACATTTTGTATTTGGTTTCGTCGGGGTTGAACCCTTCGAGCACGGCGGTCCATTTGTCCTCGCCGCCGGTGTCGATGCCGGGCTGGGGCTTGGAGGCCAAAAGGGCCTCCACCACGGCGGGGTCCACCAGGATGGGGCATCCGGCGCGCAGGGCCAGGGCCACGGCGTCGGAGGGCCGGGCGTCGATTTCCAGGGTTTTCTCTCCCTGATCCACGGTGACGATGGCGTAGAAGGTCCCGTCGCGCAGCTCCGTGACGGACACGGCGCGCACCGCGCCGCCCATCAGTTGGATGGTGGCCAGGAGCAGGTCGTGGGTCATGGGCCGGGGGAGCTTCACGTCGTTGAGCGTGAGCGAGATGGCCATGGCCTCCATGGCCCCGATCCAGATGGGCACGGTGGTGGTGTCCGTCGGGTCCTTGAGGATGAGCACGGGGGCCTGGGTGTCCTCGTCCAGGGCCAGGCCGAAGACTTTCATTTCCATCATGGGATCGCCTCCCCCCAAAGGGAATGCTTCTTGGACTGGGTGATGCGCACGGGCACGATGCTCCCCACCAGCCGTTCCCCGTCGGGGGCGAAAAAGTTCACCACGCGCCCGGAGGCGTCGCGTCCGCGCCAGGCGGGCTCGCCCGTGGCCCGGCGTTCGCCCGGTCCTTCCACGAGCACCTGGGCAACGCTGCCGGTCAACCGGGCCAGCATGGCCTCCTGCTGTTCATTTTGCAAGGCCTGAAGCACCGCCAGGCGGCGCGCCTTCTCGGTGTCGGAGAGCTTGGGCTCCATCTTGGCGGCGGCCACTCCGGGGCGGTCGCAGTACATGAAGGAGAAGGAGCACTCGAAACCGGCGCGGCGGATAAGCTCCAGGGTGGCCTGGAAGTCCTCCTCCGTCTCGCCGGGGAAGCCCACGATGAGATCGGTGGTGAGCAGGATGTCCGGGCGCGCGGCGCGCAGGGCCTCCACCTTGGCCATGTACTGGGCCGAGGTGTAGCGCCGCCCCATGCGCCCAAGCACCGCATCGGAGCCAGACTGGGCGGGCAGGTGCAGGCTGGGGCACAACTGGGGCAGCTCTCCGAAGGCGGCGATGACTCCGGGGTCCAGGTCCTTGGGGTGGGAGGTGGTGAAGCGCAGGCGCCTGATCCCCTCAATGGACGCCACGGCGCGCAAAAGCTCCGGGAAGCCGGGCGCGCCGGGCTCCAGGTCCTTGCCGTAGCTGTTGACGTTCTGGCCCAGGAGCGTGATCTCCAGCACCCCCGAGCGCGCCAGGGCGCGGCATTCCTCCAGGATGCCCCCGAAGGCGCGCGACTTCTGGCGGCCGCGCACGTAGGGCACGATGCAGTAGGCGCAGTAGTTGTCGCAGCCCTGCATGATGGTCACGAAGGCCGAGGGCCTGGGGGCCGTTGCCGGCAGGGCCGGGTCGCGTTCGGTGTAGGAGTCGGAGAAATCCAGGAGCGAGACCCGGAGCCTGGGGTTTTCGGCCAGGCGGGCCAGGGCCTGGGGGGCCTGGGGGATGCCGTCGGTCCCGAAGACAAGGCGTACGAAGGGGAAACGGTTCCACAAGGCAGTGCCCACCTGCTGGGCCACGCAGCCGCCCACGGCGCAGAACACCGAGGGGTCGCGCTCCAGGTGGGCCGCCAGCCTGCCCAACTGGCTGTAGAGCTTGAGTTCGGGCTTCTCGCGCACCGAGCACGTGTTCACCACGAACACCCGGGCCTCGTCCTCGGGAACCTCCTCCCAGCCCATGGCCGTGAGCGACCGGCCAAGCCAGCCGGAATCGGCCACGTTCATCTGGCAGCCGAAGGTGATGACGTGAAACTTCATCCTGGGATGGTAAACCACGCGGGGCACGCGGTAAAGACCGCCTCGCCGTCAACCCGCCGCCGGAGTCCGGGCGGCTTGTCTTCCGGCCGCGATTTCCTTACGGAACAGTTTCGTAACAATTCGACGAGACTGCGAGGCCCGCATGTTCCTCTCCCGGCTCATGGTGCGCGTCACCGGCAAAAGCTGCCTGCCCGGCCTGCTCGAACACTACGCCCCCGTTGCCAAGGCCGTGCTCGTGGTGGAGGCCGCCCTCAAGGAATACGCCGAGCAGGGGCACGGCGTGGCCTTCCAGACCCTGTGCTCCCAGATCGACGCCCTGGAGGGCCAGGCCGACAAGATCAAACGGCGCATCCGCAACCACCTGCCCAGGGACTTCTTCATGGAAGTCGACAAGGTGCTTTTCCTCAACTACACGCGCAGCCAGGACAACATCCTGGACTCGGCCCAGGACGCCATGGGCTGGCTGGGCATGCGCCGCGTGAACCTGCCCAAGGAGCACCTGGACCGCGCCCGCGAGCTGGGCCGCGAGGCCTGCCGCAGCATCGAGCTGCTGGGCCCCACGCTCCAGGACACCATGGACCTGATCCAGGGCAGGACCTCCGACCGCTCCGCCGTGAAGGACCGCCACCACCAGGTGCGCTTGCAGCACCACAGGACGGCCAAGCTGGCCCGCGCCGCGCTGCGCGGGGCCTACGAGGCAGACGCCGACTTCCGCGACGTGCACGTGTACGAGAAGCTCGTGGAGCACCTGGGCGAGATGAGCCACAACGCCGAGGGCTCGGCGGACATCCTGCGCGCCATGATCGCCCGCTAGCAGTGATGGGATGGCCCCACCCCTCCTAAAGGGGTACGCATCAAGGAGCGACCAA
>NZ_JBZVFJ010000016.1:0-36163 GCF_058402725.1 Fundidesulfovibrio sp.
CTTCTTGATGAGGGGGTCCAGGGTCATCAGCACGTAGAGCGTGGACGAGAAGAGGTCCGCGTCCATGTGCAGCACCAGCTGGTTCTGCAGCTTGAAGTCCGCCAGGAAGTCGTTGAGCGTCTGGTTGAACCATCCCTTGATGAAGCGCACGCGGGGGTCGTCGATCTCGGGGATTTCTCCGTTGGTGGTGAACGCGCCCTTCTCCTTTTGCCCCCCCACCCAGTTTTCGGGCAGGCCCTCGAAGCTGTCGAAGCCGAAGAAGCGGGAGCGCTCGTGGCGGTTCACGCCGAGCCAATGGCCCATGCTCTGGCCGCGGAAGACGCCGAATTCCAGGAGATCGATGGGCCGGTTGCCCACGGCCCTGTCGTGGACGGCCTGGTAGAGGACGTGCCTGTCCTTGTACTCGTAGCTGATGGGCAGGATCTTTTTCAGCTTCTCGGGCATGACCACGTTGAAGAGCGTGTCGTAGTATCCCTGCTCGAAGAAGTTGTAGTCCTTGGTAAGGAAGGCGCGCGCGGCGTTCATGGCGATGTGCTGGCCGACCGTGCTCATGGTTCCCCCTCTCGTTCGTGTTCGGGCCGCGCGGCATACGCTGTGGCCGCCTGCCGCGCCGGTTTCGTGCTTGTGGATGGTTTCCGATGCCCCCCGGCCGCCCTACGGCAGCAGGAAGTTCGGGTACTTCTGTCTGGAGGTGCGCCAGTCGCCCTGGGGCTGATAGCTCGGGCCGGGATCGGAGGCTCCGGGCACGGTGGCCACGGTGGGGCGCACGTTGCTCTGTCCTGGCGTCTGCTGCTCCATGAGGTAGGCCACCGGCCTGCTCATGGGGATGATCCGGCTGGTCTTGGCCAGCACGTCGTTGTTGCGGGCGTCGATGGCCTCCATGTTGAAGCGCACGCCCTGGGGCGAGGCAAGGTAGGTTCCCGTGACCACGATGGTCCCCTGGAATTGCCTGGTGGCCAGGGCGCGGGCGTCGCGGCTGAGCATGAACTCGCCCTGGTTCCTGTCGAACACCACCTCGGAGGTCTTGCGCACCTCCTGCACATAATAGCCGCGCGCCGTGAGGGCCTGGGCTGTCTGTTCGGCCACGGCGCGGGCCAGAGGGGAGGCCTGGGTCAGGTTGTTCAGGTCGGCCGGCGTGGCCACGATCACCCACTGGAGCCCGCGCGTGGTGGTGTGGTCGAAGCCCAGACGCCAGGCGAGCTGGACGTCCAGATCGGCGGCCATGGCCTGGGCGGCCTGGGGGTAGTATTCGTTCATGTCCTGTTTCTTGTTGTTCCAGGGCATGGACTCTCCCACACCTTGGAACAGGTAGGCCATCTCCCCGTTGGCCATGGGCGCGCAGGCGCAGAGCGCAAGCAGGGTGAGCAGGGCATAGGGCTTCATGACGGTGCTCCTAGCGAAGGGCTTTGAGGGCCCGGTCGGCCGCGTCGATCTCGGCGTCGCAGCGGCGTTCGAGGTCCAGGTCCCTGGCGGTGGCCTTTGCCAGCTGGAAGTGCTCCCTGGCCAGCAGGTAGCGTCCTTCCTGCTTGTAGCGCAGGCCCAGGGCGAAATGGTCCAGGCTCGACGCGTCCTGGGGGATCACGATGGTGGCGCTGCCCTGGCAGGCGGCCAGGGCAAGCGCCAGAAGGATGACGGCTGAGCGCATGGCGGCCTCCTACTGGGGAGCCGGAGCCGGGGCCGGCTGGGGTTGCGCTTCCGGGGCTGGTTTTGCCTGGGTCGGCTTCTTGGCCGGGGAGGCCTTGGCGGCCGCGTCCACGGGCTCGCAACCGGGAGGGCAGGGTTGCGCGGTCTTTTTGGGGGCCTTGCGCGGCGGGGCCTTCTTGGGCGCGGGCGAGTAGGGGGTGGCCTGGCGCGCGCCGGACCCGGGCGGGTCGTTCACGTCTCGCGCGCCGATGAGCGTGGGCGGCGTGGGGCGCAGCCCCGTGGGATCGGGCAGGCCCAGGATGCGCCGCAGCACGGGGGTCATGGGCATGAGCACCGAGCCCGTGCGCAGCACGCGCCCGCCGGGCTCCACCAGCCGGGCGTTGACGAACACCGTGTCGCGGTCCACGTAATAGGAGCCCGCCAGCACGGCCAGCTGCTCGGCGGGTTTGCCTTTCTTCGAGCGCGCCGGAGCGGGGGCCTTGCCCCTGGCGTCGCGCACGGCGAAGCCCCGGCTGGAGAGTTCGTAGGTCATCTGTTCGCCCAGGAGTCTGCCGAAGGGCGTTGCTGCGCGGCTGTCCTGCTCCACGAAGGCCGACGGAATGCTGACGACCCCGCCCAGGGACCCCATGCCCGCGGGACCGCCGATGATCTGGGCGGCCAGTTCGCGTGCGAAGAGCCGGATCTCCTCGGCGTCGTTCATGGAGACGGGCGGTTTGGCGGCAGGCCCGGGGGCGTAGTCCACATAGCCGCCTTTGCCGTCGGGCACCAGGTAGCCCTGGCGCGCGCCGGTGGTGTCGCGCACGTTCACCGACACTCCGTTGACGGTGGTGGAACGCGGCGCGGAAACCTCCATCTGCGCGCCGGGGTTCACCGGCCCCACGGTCTGGGCGTGTGCCGCCTGGGCGGCGAGGAGCAGGGCGGCGAGAGCGGTGGCGCGCATGGGCGGATCCTCCGGGAGAGTTTGGCGGCCCGGCGGGCCGGGCCTGCGTCCGGCGGCGGATTCTTCCGCCGGACGGGGCGCGCTTACCTCCTGGCAAAGACCGTGCCGTTCCAGAAGCTGCGGGGCTGCCAGGTGGATTCTCCCGGAGGGCGCAAACGGGGAGGTCGTCCTGATCCGGGGCGTTCGCTGCGAAAGCTCTTGCGGATTGTGCTTGAAAATGGTTTATCCGATGAGAATGTTCCGCGCGCCCACCGGGTGCGCACGAACCTTGAACAAAACTGTAAGGAGTTGACATGACTCAGAAAAACGGCGTCTACAAGTGCGATCTGTGCGGCAATATCGTGGAAGTGCTCCATCCCGGCGGCGGCGACCTAGTCTGCTGCGGCCAGCCCATGAAGTATTTCGAGGAAAACACCGTGGACGCGGCCAAGGAAAAGCACGTCCCGGTGATCGAGAAGACCGCCACGGGCTACAAGGTCATGGTGGGCAGCGTTGCGCACCCCATGGAAGAAAAGCACTACATCGAGTTCATCGAACTCATCGCCGACGGCAAGGTCTACCGCCAGGACCTGCTGCCCGGCCAGAAGCCCGAGGCCGAGTTCTGCGTGCAGGCCGAGAAGGTGGCCGTGCGCGAGTACTGCAACATCCACGGACTGTGGAAGTCGGAGGCGTAAGCGGATGCTGCACGAGAAGATGGATGCCGCCCTCAACGAGCAGGTGAAATGGGAGCTGTGGTCCTCCTACCTCTACCTCTCCATGTCCAGCTACTTCCAGGACATGGGGCTCGCCGGTTTCGCCAACTGGATGAAGGTGCAGGAGCAGGAGGAGAAGTTCCACGCCGACAAGTTCTACAACTACACCATCGAGCGCGGCGGGCGCATCCGGCTCCAGACCCTGGAAGCGCCCCCAAGCGACTGGAAAAGCCCCCTGGCCGCCTTCGAGGACACCCTGAAGCACGAGCAGGGCGTCACTGCGCGCATCAACGCCCTCATGGACCTGGCCATTGAGCTCAAGGACCACGCCACGGTGTCCTACCTGAAGTGGTTCATCGACGAACAGGTGGAGGAAGAGGCCAGCGTGCAGGATATCCTGAACAAACTCAAGCTGGTGGAGGGTAATCCCTCGGCCCTGTACATGCTTGACAAGGAGCTGGCCACCAGGGTCTTCACGCCTCCGGTGGCGTAGCTGTATGGACGGGGAGGCCGCCGCGTCGGCGCTGTGCAGGCTCCTGGAACTCCAGAGCGAGGCCATGGACTTCTACGACATGGCCCAGGAGCGTTGTCCGGCCGAAGTGGCGCGTGCGGTCTTCGCGGTCCTGGGGCGCGACAAGCGCCGCCTCACGGCGAAGCTCGCGGCGGTGCAGGCCGCCTTGCGCGCGGGGCAAAGCCTCGCCATGGCCTGTTCTTTGGTGGAAAACGGGGACGGGAAGGCGGCCTTTCCGCCCGGACTTCTGGAGCGCGCCGGAAGCTGTCTTCAGGACGAGCAGATGCTCGCCAGGGCCTTCCACCTGGAAGAGGCCTGCCTTCGGCACCTGGAGAGCGCCCTGCGCGAAGTGAACGATACCCAGGTGCGGTTCATGCTGGACCAGGCCCTTGAAGAGGAACGCAGGCACTGGGTGTTGCTCTCGGACCTGCGGCAGTATCTCGAACGGCCCGTCGGCGCGTCCGGCGACGATTGAACCAGACGGCCGCCGGGCTTCCCGGCGGCCGTTTTCACTACGGCTCGGGAGGGCTTCATGAGCGCATCGAGCGTCACGGTTCTTGTGGGTGGCGAAGCGGGTCAGGGGCTCGTCACCGTGGGGGATTTCCTGGCAAAGGCCCTTGTGCGGGCAGGTTACGAAATCCTGGTGGTGCAGGATTACCTGTCGCGCATCCGGGGCGGACACAACACATACTGCGTGCGCCTGAGCCCCGACCCCGTGCACGCACCGCCTGAAGGCGTGGACCTCCTCGTGGCCCTGGACCAGCAAAGCCTGGCCCTGCATGGCCCGCTCCTGCGTCCGGGAGGTCTGGCCCTGGCCGGGGAGAAGGCGGACCTGGGCGGCCTGCCCGGTCTCAACGTGCCCTATTCCCGGCTGTGCCCCCGGCCGGTCCATGAGAACATGGCCGCCCTTGGCGTGCTGGCCGGGCTTTTGTGCCTGGAACGCTCCTGGCTGGAGGGGCTCATCGCCGAGCGCTTCGGGGCCAAGGGCGGGGACGAGGCGGCCCTGAACCTCAAAGTCTTTGCCGACGCCCTGGACTGGAGCAGGGAAAGCGGCGCAAGCTTCGCCTGCATGCCGCCCCCGGCGCGGCGGGAGAAGCGGCTCTTTCTCAACGGCAACGAAGCCATCGCGCTGGGGGCTTTGGCGGCGGGCGTCAATTTCTGCTCCTTCTATCCCATGACTCCGGCCACGTCCGTGGCGGCTGCCCTGGTGGCCCCCGGCGGGCGCATGGGCGTGCTCACGGAGCAGGCCGAGGACGAGATCGCGGCCGTGAACATGGCCCTGGGCGCTTCGGCGGCCGGAGCGCGCGTGCTGGTGCCCACCTCGGGGGGCGGCTTCGCCCTCATGGTGGAGGGGGTGAGCCTGGCGGGAATGATCGAAACGCCCCTCACGGTGGTGCTGGCCCAGCGTCCCGGTCCGGCAACGGGCCTGCCCACGCGCACCGAGCAGGGCGACCTGAACCTTGTCCTTTACGCCGGGCACGGCGATTTCCCCCGCGCCGTCTACGCCCCCGGGACCCCCGAACAGTGCTTCGATCTGACGTTTCGCGCCGTGAACCAAGCAGAAAAGTGGCAGAGCCCCACATTCGTGCTCACCGACCAGCACCTGGCCGACTCCTACCGCGCCGTGGCCCCCTTCGACCTGGACGCCCTCCCGCCGCTTGACCTTCCGGGGCTCGAAGCACAGGACCCGCACGGCTACGAGCGCTACGCCATCACGGAGAACGGCGTCTCTCCGCGCCTGATTCCCGGCTTCGGGGAGCACCTCGTGGTGCTCGATTCCGACGAGCACACCCCCGACGGGCACATCACCGAGGACCTTGGCGTGCGCGTGCGCATGGTGGACAAGAGACTGCGCAAGGGCCGGGGCCTGGAGGCCGACGCCGTCGCCCCCTCCCTTGCGGGCGACGCGGAACCGGATGTGCTCCTGGCCTGCTGGGGCTCGAGCCTGGGGGCCTGCCTGGAGGCGGCCCAGACCCTGCGGGGGCGGGGAACTACCGCCGCCGTGCTGCATTTTTCCCAGGTTTGGCCTCTGGTCCCGGGGAGCTTCCTGCCGGTCCTCGAAGGCGCGGGGCGCGCCGTGATGGTGGAGGGCAACGCTTCGGGGCAGTTGGCGAAGCTGATCCGCCAGGAAACGGGCTTCGCCTTTCACGGTCTGGTGACACGCTACGACGGCCTGCCCTTCACCGCAGGGTACATCCTGGCGCGGCTCGGAGACGCGCGCACGGCCGCAAAGGAGGTCTCGGCATGATCCCCATCGAACGCTACGGAAACGTCGAGACCGCCTGGTGTCCCGGCTGCGGCAACCACGCCATCCTGGGGGCCGTGAAAAAGGCCCTCTCCCTGCTGGAACTGGCCCCGCACCAGGTTCTCCTGTGTTCGGGCATCGGCCAGGCGGCCAAGACTCCGCACTATCTGCGCTGCAACTGCTTCAACGGCCTGCACGGCCGCAGCCTCCCCCCGGCCCAGGGCGCGGCCCTGGCCAACCCCGGGCTCACCGTGATCGCCGAGAGCGGCGACGGGTGCAGCTACGGCGAGGGCGGCAACCACTTCCTGGCCGCCATGCGCCGCAACGTGGACATGACGCTCCTCGTCCACGACAACCAGATCTACGGCTTGACCAAGGGGCAGGCCAGCCCCACCACGGCCCAGGGACAGGTCACCAAGTTCCAGCCGGGCGGCGCGCCCTCCCTGGCATTTCCGCCCCTGGCCGTGGCCGTGACCCTGGACGTTCCCTTCGTGGCCCGGGGTTTCTCGGGCGATCCGGAGCACCTGGCCGGGCTGATCGAGCAGGCAGTGCGCCACCCGGGCTTCGCCCTGGTGGACATTCTCCAGCCCTGCGTCTCCTTCAACAAGGTGAACACCTTCGCCTGGTACAAGAGCCGCTGCTACAAGCTGGGACCGGAGCACGACCCCACGGACCTCCGCGCGGCCCTGGACAAGGCCCTGGAGTTCGGGGAGCGCATACCGCTGGGCGTGGTGTACAAGGGCTCGCGCGCGCCCTACCGGCCTGACCCGCGCGTGCGCAGGCCCCTGGCCACCTCGCGGCCGGACTTGGCCAAGCTGGCGAAGATCCTGGAGGAATACGCCTGAAGGGGGAGCGCGCCGCCTGCGGCGAACTGAGGACCCGTCAAGGCTGAACAAACCGGCCCGGCCGCCGTCGAAGCGTCCGGGCCGTCTCAGGAGAGGACGTCATGGACAAATTCGCGCTTTTCGCCTTTCGGGGCGAAATACCCTGTTTCGTGCATGTGATGCTCAACGCCATCGACCTGCGCGAGAAGGGATACGAAGTTCAGGTGGTACTTGAAGGGGAGTCGGTCAAGGTTGTGGCCGAACTGGCCCGGGAGAGCCATCCCATGCACGCGCTTTTCGAGCGCACCAAAAGCCAGAATCTCCTGGCCGGGGCCTGCCGCGCCTGCGCCCATCAGCTGGGCGCGCTGGAGGCCGTGACCCGCGAGGGCCTGCCGATCCTGGACGACATGCACGGCCACGCGGGCATGGCGGGGTGGATCGCCAAGGGCTATGCGGTGATCACCTTCTAGTGTTGCGTCCTCAAAATCCGTCCATGCGGACTACTGAGACAATCATACTAAACCATTGATTTTAATTTTGAAAAACATTTCATGTTTTTCAAAATCGCGACACTAGCGACGCGGCAGGGGGGGGGCGACACGCCAGCACGGCTGCGTGGCGGGCGGTGGGCAGTGAGAGCCCGGTCGGCCGGGCAGGCGCTGGGGTCCAGTTCGTCCGGAACCGGGCTTGCCGTCACTCGCCGTTCCGTGGTGCGCGTGCCTCTCAGCCCCTGGCGCGCACCGGCAGGGCGCGCAGGGCGAGCTCCCCGGAGGCGATGGTCACGGCGCGCCCGCCCAGGCGCACGCGCACGCCGTCCAGCTCCACGAGCACCGTGCCGCCGCGCGCAGAGGCCTGGTAGCCCGTGAGTTCCTTCGTGCCCAGCCGCTTCGACCAGTAGGGTCCCAGGAAGCAGTGGGCGCTTCCCGTGACGGGGTCTTCGTCGATGCCCGCCGCAGGGGCGAAGAAGCGTGAAACGAAATCCGCTCCGGGCCTCTCGGCCCGGCTGGTGACGATGAGCCCCCGGCCGCCCAGGGCGCGCACCCGCGCCATATCGGGGAGCAGGCCCAGCACGGCGTCCTCGTTTTCCAGCTCCACCAGCAGGTCCATGCGGTTGCGCTGCGCGCCCACGATGCGCGCGCCCAGGGCCTTGGCCAGCCCGTCGGGCACGGGCAGTGGGTGGCCCGGCTCGGCCGGGAAGTCCAGCCAGATGAGGCCCTGCTTGCCGGGCGTGGCCGAGAGCCTGCCGCTGGCGGTCTCGAAGCGGATGGTCTCGCCCTGGGGAGCCATGCCGCCGCTCCAGAGCACGTGGGCGCTGGCCAGGGTGGCGTGGCCGCAGAGGTCCACCTCCACGGAGGGGGTGAACCAGCGCAGGCCGAAGCATTCCTCGCCGCTCACCAGGAAGGCGGTTTCGGAGTGGTTCAGCTCACGGGCCAGGGCTTGCATCCACTCGGCCGGAGCCGGGCGATCCAGGAGGCAGACTCCGGCGGGATTGCCGGTGAAGGGGGCTTCCGCGAAGGCATCGACGGTCCAAAGGCGTGTGGCCATGACGGGTCCTTTCGATCAATCGTACTTCACCGCGCTGAAGCGCATGAGCTTGTCCCAGGTGTGGTGGGATTCGATGCGGCGCAGGGTGCCGGTCTTGCCGCGCAGCACCAGGGAGTGGGTGACCGCGCCGCTCCCGGAGAAGGAGACGCCCTCCAGCCAGGTGCCGCCGGATATGCCCGTCGCCGCAAAAAACGTGTCGGGGCTGGTGACCAGTTCCTCGGCGGTGAGCACGCGTTTGAGGTCGAACCCGGCGTCCAGGAGGTTTTGGCGCTCCGGATCGGACTGGGGGTCCAACCGGGCGAACATCTGGCCGCCCACGGCGCGGATGGCGCAGGCCGAAAGCACGCCCTCGGGGGTGCCGCCGGTGCCCATCATCACGTCCACCATGTCCTTGGGGTCCAGGGCCATGAGGGACCCGGCCACGTCGCCGTCGGTGTGCAGCTGGATGCGCGCCCCGGCCGCGCGGATGTCCGCGATGAGCTGCCGGTGGCGGGGCTTTTCCAGGACGAAGACCACCAGGTCGTCCACGTCCTTGTCGAGGGCCTTGGCAACGGCTTTGAGGTTGTCGGCCACGGGGGCGTCCAGGTCCACGGCGTCGCGCGCGGCGGAGGGCACGACGAGTTTTTGCATGTAGAAGCTGGGGCCAGGGTCGAACATGGAGCCGCGCGGGGCCACGCCCACCACGGAGATGGCGTTGGGGCGGCCATAGGCCAGCAGGCGCGTGCCCTCCACGGGGTCCACGGCCACGTCCATGGCCGGTCCCGCGCCGGTGCCCACCTCCTCGCCGCCGTAGAGCATGGGGGCCTCGTCCTTCTCGCCCTCGCCGATGACGATGACGCCCGCGATGTTGATGGTGTCGAAGGAGAGGCGCATGGCGTCCACGGCCGCCTGATCGCCCGCGTTCTTGTCGCCTCGGCCCAGCCAGCGGGCGCTGGATAGGGCTGCGGCCTCGGTGACGCGCACCAGGTCCAGGGCGAGGTTGCGGTCGGGTGCTTCCATGAACGAGTCCTCCCTTGTGTCGAGTGGCTGCGAGACTAGTGGAATTCCAGGGCCGCGTAAAGACGAAGCGGGCTTTCCCGTCTCTGGGAAAGCCCGCCCACGACCCCGGACGGGGCCAACGCTATTTGGCGCGGAAGGTGATCCGGCCCTTGGTGAGGTCGTAGGGCGAAAGAGCCACCTTGACCGAATCACCGGGCAGGATCTTGATGCGGAACTTGCGCATCTTGCCGCAGAGATAGGCCAGGACGTTCTGGCCGGTTTCCAGCTTCACCTCGAACACGGTCCCGGGCAAGGCCTCCTGGACCACGCCGGGGATCTCGATGCCTTCTTCTTTCGCCATGAACAATACCTCCGGCGTTGAAGTGGAAAAAAAAGCCCCGTCCCAAGCGGGACGGGGCTTGGAAGACCGATTAGCGGCCGAAACTACCAGGGACGGCGCTGCTGGGGGCGGTCGCCGCCGAAGGGACGGCGCTGGGGGCGCTCCTGGGCTTCGTTGATCTTCAGGGGACGGCCGCCGAAATTCTGGCCGTCAAGGGACTCGATGGCGGCCAGGGCGCCTTCGTCGTCCATCTCGACGAAACCGAAACCGCGCAGGCGGCCGGTCTCACGGTCGGTGATCAGGGCCACGGAGACAACCTCGCCGTAGGGGGCGAAATGGGCACGGACAGCATCTTCGGTGGCGGAGAAAGGCAGGTTGCCGACGTAAAGCTTCTTAGACATGTGCAATCACTCCAAAATTAATTTTTGGCATTCATTCTTATCACATTGGAGCGAAGCACACGCTTGACCCAACTCTCAACAAGATCGATGCCGTTAACCGGTCCAAATTAACCATCCCCGCTTCGGAGTCAAGGGGAAATTTTGGAAGCGGATACGCTTTCCCGCTCAGAAGACCGCCCGAGACAACGGGCCGGGCTGATCAGGGCAGGGAATGGTTCCCAGGTCGAGGAGAGGGCGAGGCCGATTGGCAGAGCCCTTTGGCCGGAGGCATAATCTCCGACCGAGCAGCACCGCATGGGCAGCCCGGAGCGCCTGCCGCCCGTCCGTTCCGCCACGAAAAAGCCCCCGCTGGGCGGGGGCTTCCGGTGCATCGGCGTTTCGCCGCCTAGGAGAAAGCCAGGCGCTCGCGGATCATGCGGGCCAGATTCTCGGCGGTGAAGCCGTATTTTTCGGCCAGGAGGTCGGGGGGGGCCGAGTCGCCGAAGTGGTTCAGGCCCAGGATGGGGTTGCCCATGCCCACGTACTTGTACCACAGTTCGGTGCGTCCGGCCTCCACGGCGGCGCGGCAGCAGCAGGAGGGCGGCAGCACCTCGTCCTTGTAGAGTTGCGGCTGCTCGTCGAAGAGCTCCATGCAGACCATGTTCACCACGCGCACCTTGCGTTCGGGGAGCAGGTCGGCGGCGGCCAGGGCCAGGGGCACCTCGGAGCCGGAGGCCAGGATGATCAGGTCGGGCTTGCCGCCGGGGGCGTCGCGCAGCACATAGCCGCCCTTGGCCGCGCCGTCGAGCACGGCGGGGAAGGCGGCCGGGTCCATCACGGGCAGGTTCTGGCGCGAGAACATCAGGCAGGTGGGGCGCGAGGTCTGCTTGAGGGCCGTCTCCAGGCACAGGGCGGTCTCGTTGCCGTCGGCGGGGCGCATGACGAGCATGTTGGGGATCAGCCTCAGGGAGCTGATGTGCTCCACGGGCTGGTGCGTGGGGCCGTCCTCGCCCAGGTGGAAGGAATCGTGGGTGAAGACGTGCAGCACGGGCAGGTGCTGGAGCGCGGACATGCGCAGGGCGTTGCGCTCGTAGTCGGCGAAGGTGAGGAAGGTCGCGCCGAAGGGCACGAGTCCGCCGTGCAGGGCGATGCCGTTGCAGATGGCCCCCATGGGGAACTCGCGCACGCCGAAGGCCAGGTTGCGCCCCAGGGGTTCGTGGGCGGAGAAGTTGCCCACGGCCTCGCGGAACTTCACGGTCATGTTGGAGGGGTCCAGGTCGGCCGAGCCGCCCACCAGGATGGGCAGGCTGTCCACCAGGGACTCCAGGCACTTGCCCCAGGCGGAGCGCGTGGCGATCTTGGAGCCGGGCTCGAAGCGGGGCCAGGCGAAGGAGCGGTTGCCGGGGGCGCGTTTGGTGACGCGCCAGAGCTCCTGGAAGGCGGCGTCCTTTTCGAGCTTTTCCTCGAAGGCGCGGGTCCAGCGGGCGGCGGCGGCGCGCAGTTCGGCGTGGCGGACGCGGAAGTGCTCCAGAACGTCCTGGGGCATGGAGAAGAACTGGTCCTCGGGCAGGCCCATCTTCCTCTTGCTGGCGGCGATTTCGTCGGGGGGCAGGGGCGAGCCGTGGGTCTCGAAGTCGCCCTCGCGGGTGGCGGCGCCTTTGGCGATGGTGGTGTGGCCGATGATCAGGCTGGGGCGCGCGGTTTCGGCCTGGGCCTGGCGGATGGCCTGGCGGATGGCGTCGTGGTCGTGCCCGTCGATTTCCAGCACGTGCCAGCCGAAGCCCTCGAACACCGACTTGTAGTTGGTGGTGTCGCAGCGCTTGGTGGGGCCGGAGAGCTGGATGTGGTTGGAATCGTAGAACACGATGAGGCGTCCCAGGCCCCAGTGTCCGGCCAGGGCGGCGCTGCCCAGGCAGACGGGTTCCTGGAGGTCTCCGTCGGAGGAGAGGGCGTAGGTGAAGTGGCTGCAGATGTCGTCGCCCAGGCGCGCGCGCAGCATGCACTCGGCCACGGCCATGCCCACGGACATGGAGAAGCCCTGTCCCAGGGGGCCGGTGGTGGCCTCCACCCCGGGGGTGACGTGCACCTCGGGGTGTCCCGGCGTGCGGGACTTCCACTGGCGGAAGGCCTTGAGGTCGTCCACGGTGATGCGGCCCTGGAAGGCCAGCAGGGCGTAGAGCAGCATGGACTCGTGCCCGGCGGAGAGCACGAAGCGGTCGCGATTGAACCACTGGGCGTCGTCGGGGGAGTGGTTCAGGAATTCCTTGTAGAGGATATAGGCGAAGTCCGCCGAGGACATGGGCCCCCCCGGGTGGCCGGAGTTGGCCTTGCGGGTGCCGTCCATGACGAGGCCCTTGATCACGTTGACCGCCATGCGGTCCATGTTGGGAGCGGACATGGGATGTTCCTTCTAGAGGTTGGAGTCGATGAGGTCGATGCGGCGCTGGTGGCGTCCGCCCTCGAAGTCGGTGGTCAGGAACACGTGGGTGACGGCCTCGGCCAGCCCGGCCCCGATCCAGCGTTCGCCCAGGCAGAGGACGTTGGCGTCGTTGTGCATGCGGGTGGCGCGGGCGAGCCACTCGTTGCCGCACAGGGCGGCACGGATGCCCTTGCGGCGGTTGGCGGCCATGGACATGCCCACGCCCGAGCCGCAGATGAGGATGCCCAGGCAGTCCTTCTCCAGCACGAGGTCGCAGAGCTTGAAGGCGTAGACCGGGTAGTCGCAGCTGGACAGGGTGTCGGTGCCCACGTCCACGACTTCGCGGCCCATGCCCGTGATGAAACGCTTGAGCTGGTCCTTGAGGGCGAAGCCCGCGTGGTCGGAACCGATGACGACGGTGGTGTTCATGGCGAATCCCCCGCTGCGTTGCTGGTTGTTTCTAGATACTGTCGGAGTATGTCGTCAAAACGACGCCGGACATGGTCCGGCGTTACTTGAAACGTTTATTACGGCAGGTCCGGCGGCCGGAACTCGCCCTGTCGGTCCAGGGGGATGTGCCGGGCCTGGGGAGGCACGGCCAGTTCCAGGGCCTGGGCGTCGGCGCGCTGGCCGGAGAGTTCCAGCTTCTTCACCCGCAGCACGGCCGTGAGGCCGCCTGGGGACGTGACCTTGATCAACCTGGGAAGGGGCCTGCCGCCACTTTCCGGCGGAGCGTAGTCGCCCAGTTCCACGCTCCAGGGCTCCACGCCGCGCCCCGAGAGATGAATGGGATTGCCCTCGAAGTCAAGGGTGACGCTGCCCAGGGCCTGGGAGGCGGGCAGGGCGTATTCGTAGCCTTTGGGGGTCTTGCGGGCCGAGACGTAGGCCGCTCCAGTGACCAGGGCGTGGCGTCCGGCGGTAAGGGAGGCCAGGTCCTTGAGGGTGAAGGGGAAGGGGATGCCCAGTTTTGCGAGGGCGGCCTTGGTGTCGCGGTGGGTGAACACCTGGTTGGAGAGGGGGTAGACGGCCATCCAGCCCAGGGAGTCCTCGCGCCAGAGGGCGAAGGTCTGGCCCATGCCGGTGGAGAGGTCCAGGCGCAGTGGAAGGTCCAGGTCTCCCCGGAAGGAGGCCAGGAGGCGCGCGGACTTCTGGGGGGCCTGCAGGGAGAGGCTGGCCGAGAGCGAGAGGCTCTGGGCAGCGCCCGCCGGGGCGCTGACGAAGCCCTCCCAGAGGGTCCTGGCTTCGCCCGGCCCCGTGCCGCCCTTGGGGGCGCAGGCGGCGAGGCAGGCCAGGAGCAGCAGCGCGGGCGCAAGGCGCGCGATCACTTCAGGCTCTCCAGTTTCTTTTGGATTTCCGATGCGTTGGTGGCCTTCATCTCCAGGGCTTTGCTGTAGCCCTTCGCGGCTTCCTTGCGGTTGCCCATGGCCTTGGCGATGTCGCCGTAGTGCTCCCAGATGGCGGGGTCGTCCACGTTTCCGACGACGGCGCGCTGGATGTCCTGCCAGGCGGCCTTGAGGTCCTTGCGTTTGAAGTGCACCCAGGCCAGGGAGTCGAGGTAGTAGGGGCTGGTGGGGTTGGCCTGGAGGGCGCGCGTGACCAGTTCCTGGGCGCGGTCGAGGTCGCGCTCCTCCTCCGCGAGGCCGTAGCCCACGAAGTTGAGGGCGTCGGGGTTGGCGGGGTCCTTGAGGAGAACGTCTTCCATGATGCGCATGGCCTCGGCGCGCTGCTTGGAGCGTTCCAGGGACACGGCCAGGCGGTAGAGGGCCTCGGCGCTGTCGGGCCAGCGGGCGGCGGCCTCGCGGTAGAGGGCCACGGCGCGCTCCAGGTTGCCCTGCTTGTCGTTCAGGATGGCTTCGAGGAACAGGAACTCGATGCGGTCCGGGAAGAGGCCGCGCGCTTCGGAGAGGAGGGGGGCGGCCAGGTCGAGGCGTCCGGCGTCCAGGGCCAGCTGGATGCGCGTGGAGAGCCCCTTGTCGTAGAACTTGTGGGTCTTGGGGATCTGGGCGAGCAGGGCCATGGCCTTGTCCAGGTCGCGCTCGCGCTCCACGGCCATCATGGCCTGGAGGAAGATCACGTCGGGGTTGCCGGGCTGATCCTGGGCGAGACGCTCCATGACCTTGGCCGCGCCCTCCTGGAAGCCTTCCTCCACGAAGAGGCTCATCACCTCGAAGAGGAAGGCGCGGTCTGCGGGGGCCTTCTCCAGGAATTGGATGGCCTTGGCCTCGTTCTTCTGTTTGAGGGCCAGGCGGATGAGGCGCAGCCACAACTCGGGGCCGTCTTCGCCCAGGTCGAGGATGCGGCGGTAGGCCTCCTCGGCCTGCCGGAAGTCGTTGTTCTGCTCGTAGTAGAAGGCCAGTTCGGACCAGGCGGCGAGGAGGTTGGGGTCTTCGCGCAGAGCCTGGCGGAGCTTCTCCATGGCCTGCTTGCGCTTGCCGAGCCCGGAGAGGGCCTTGGACTCGTAGTAGGACATGGCGGGGGTGCGCCTGTCGCGCGGGACCTGGGCCAGAAAGTCCAGGGCCTGCTGGAAGCGCCCGGCTTCCACGAGCACGGCGGCCAGTTCCTGCAGGCCGGACTGGTCCTTGGGGTGCTGGGAGAGGTAGTCGGCCAGCACCTGGGCGGCGTCGTCGAAGCGGCGCTGGAGCAGGTAGGAGTTGGCCAGATAGAAGCGCAGGACCTTCTCCTCGGGGAAGGCGGCGATGCCTTGTTCGAGCACTTCGCGGGTCTTGTCCTGCTCGCCCAGGCCCCAATGGATGTTGGCCAGGTCGCGGTAGAGTTCGGGTGCCGGGGCCACGGCGAGGAGCTTTTCCAGCACCTCGGCGGCCTGCCGGGCCTGGCCCTGGCGGGAGAGTTCCTGGTAGAGAAGGAAATAGTAGTCCGCCGAGGCGGGGGCGTTGAGGCCCCTGGCGCTCAGGTCCGCCGGGGCGGTCTTGCGTGCGGCGCACGCGCCCAGCAGGGCGGCGCAGGCGGCGAGGAGGATCAGGGTCTGGATGGGCCTTTGCATGTATCATTCGTCCTTGCGGATCCACTCCGAGGAGAAGTCTCCGATGCGCTTGGTGAAGTGGTCGCGGATCTTGTCCAGGAGCCGGGTTTCGATCTGGCGGACCCGCTCGCGGGTGATGCCGTACTTCGCGCCGATCTCCCGCAGGGTCATGGGGGAGTCCGAGAGGATGCGCTGTTCCAGGAGGTCGCGCTCCTTGTCGGAGAGGGCGGGCATGATGGTCTGGAGGTGTTTTTCCACCAGCCCGGAGATTTCGTCCTTGGCCAGCATGTCCTCTATGCCCGGGGTGAGGGCGGGGAGGTAGTCCAGCCGGGTGGAGGTGGAGTCGTCGCCGAGTGAGATGTCCAGGGAGAGGTCGCCTCGGGCCATGCGCTGGTCCATCTCCAGCACGTCGGACTCGGAGACCTTGAGGTTCTTGGAGATGTTGGAGACCGACGGGTCGAACCCCAGGGAGGTGAGCCGCTGGCGCTCCTTGTTGAGGTTGTAGAAGAGGGTGCGCTGGGCCTGGGTGGTGCCGATCCTCACCAGGCGCCAGTTGTCCATGATGTACTTGAGGATGTAGGCCTTGATCCAGTAGGCCGCGTAGTAGGAGAACTTGATGCCCTTCTCGGGGTCGAACTTCTTCACGGCGCGCATGAGCCCCACGTTGCCTTCCTGGATGAGGTCGGCCACGTTCTGGGCCCAGCGGCGCTGGAAGTCCATGGCGATTTTCACCACCAGGCGCAGGTGGGAGGTGACGAGGCGGAAGGCCGCGCGCTGGTCGCCGTGGTCGCGCACCTGGCGGGCCAGTTCGAACTCCTCGTCGGGGGCGAGCAGGGGGAACTTGCTCACCTCGCGCAGGTAGACGTGCAGGTTGTCGCGCCCGGAGGCCAGCGCGGCCGAGAGCTTGGGCACGGGGAGGGCGGAAAGGCCCTCGTCGTCGCCGGGGCTTTCGGGGGCCGACCCGGGGTCGTCGCCGGGGACGTCCTCGGAGCCGTCGGGCTCCTCTTCGGCCTCGGGCGCTTCCGGGTTGTCGAGGAGGTCTTCCTCGGGAGAGTCTTTGTGGATGCTCATGATGCGTGTATCCTTCGGCGCACAGCGCCCGAAGCATTCCTTCATACGCTTTTCATTTGCCGGATTCAACGTTTTTCAGTAGGACGCAAGGGCTTTCCAGCCAAGGAGGAATCGCGGTGTCTCAGTTTCGCAAAGCCCTGGCGGGCAATTCCATCATCGTTTTCGACGGGGCCATGGGCACCCTTCTCCAGGCCCGGGGGCTCCCCGCCGGAGCTTCTCCCGAACTATGGGGCCTGGCCAATCCCGACCCCGTGCGCCAGGTGCACCAGGACTACCTGCGCGCCGGCGCGCGCGTGGTGACCACCAACACCTTCGGCGGCACGCGCTTCAAGCTCCCGGCCGGGACCGACATCCGCGCCCTCAACGCGGGCCTGACCCGCGTGGCCCGGCAGGCCGCCGGGGAGAGCGCCTTCGTGGCGGGCAGCGTCGGCCCCACCGGGCACTTCGTGGAGCCCCTGGGCACGCTGACCATGCGCGAACTGGTGGACGCCTTCGCCCGGCAGATCGAGGGCCTGGCGGAAGGCGGCGCGGACCTGATCATCGCCGAGACCCACTTCGACCTGGCCGAGGCCAAGGCCATGGTCCTGGCCGCCCGCCGGGTCTGCGACCTGCCCGTGGCCGTGCTCATGACCTTCGAGCCCGGCGGATCGCTCACCGGCACCTCGCCCGCCACCTTCGCCGACACCATGCAGAACCTGGGCGTGGACCTCCTGGGCATCAACTGCGGCCTCGGACCCGAGCAGATGCTCGACCTGGCCCGGGACTTCATGCCCCGCATCGACACGCCCTTCTTCATCAAGCCCAACGCGGGCCTGCCCAGGCTGGAGAACGGCGTCACGGTGTTCCCCATGGGGCCGGAAGCCTTCGGCGAGGCCATGGTCCCCTTCCTGGAGATGGGGGCCAAATGCGTCTCGGGCTGCTGCGGCACCACCCCGGCGCACATCGCCGCCCTGGCCGCCAGGGCCGAAGGCCGCGTCTGGGCGAAGCCCGAGCCCGCCGAGGGACGTCCCCTCGTGCTCACCTCGCGCTCCAGGTCCGTGGCCGTGGGCGTGGGGCTGCCCGCCGTGGTCATCGGAGAGCGCATCAACCCCACGGGCAAGAAGGCCCTCACGGCGGAGCTCCAGGCCGGACAGTTCGGCGAGGCCCTGCGCCTGGCCGAGGAGCAGGTCCAGGCCGGGGCCGCTGTGCTGGACGTCAACGTGGGCGCGCCCATGGTGGACGAGGCGGCGCTCCTGCCAGCCCTCGCCAAGGAGCTCACCGCGCGCTTCTTGTGCCCCCTGTGCCTGGACTCCACCAACCCCGGGGCCATCGAAGAGGCCCTCTGGGCCGTGCCCGGATCGGCCCTGGTGAACTCCATCAGCGGCGAGCCCGGACGCATGGAGGAGCTTGGCCCCCTGTGCAGGCTCCACGGCGCGCCCTTCATCCTGCTGCCCCTGGCGGGCAAGAAGCTGCCCGTCACGGCTGCTGAGCGCATCGCGGCCATCGAGGCCCTGCTCGTGAAGGCCGAGGCCCTGGGCATCCCCCGGCGGCTCATTCTGGTGGACGCCCTGGCGCTCACGGTGTCCTCCAAGCCCGAGGCCGCCCGCCACTGCCTGGAAACCATCCGGCACTGCGCCGCCGTGTGGGGGCTGCCCACCACGCTGGGGCTCTCCAACATCTCCTTCGGGCTGCCCGCGCGCGAACTGCTGAACGCCACGTTCCTCTCCATGTGTCTGGGCGCCGGCATGGCCGCGCACATCTCCAACCCCTCCACGCCGCTGCCGCGCGAGGTGGGGCTGGCCTCAGAGGTGCTCCTGGCGCGCGACCCTCAGGCCGGGCGCTTCATCGAGAACCTCTCGGCCTGGAAGTACGGCGGCGGCGAAGGCCCCGCCGCCCCGAAGGCTCAGGCCCGCAGCGTGACCACCCTGCGCGAGGCCGTGGTGGCCGGACGCCGCGATGCCCTGCTGCCCATGGTGGAGGAGGCCCTGGCCCAGGGACGCAAGGCCCAGGCAATCCTCTCCGAGGACCTGGTGCCAGGCATCATGGACGTGGGCGCGCTCTACGAGCGCAAGGAATATTTCCTGCCCCAGCTCCTGCTCTCGGCCGAAACCATGCAGGCCGGGTTCGACCGCCTGAAGCCCCTCCTGGAAGACGGCCAGGAGGCCCAGGCCATGCCCAGGATCGTCCTGGCCACCGTGGAGGGCGACATCCACGACATCGGCAAGAACATCGTGGGCCTCATGCTGCGCAACCACGGCTTCGAGGTGATCGACCTGGGCAAGGACGTGCCCGCCGAGCGCATCGTGGAGGCGGCCCGGGAGAGCGGAGCGCCCGTCATCGGGCTGTCCGCCCTCATGACCACCACCATGGTGCGCATGGAGGACACCGTGCGCCTGCTGCGCGAGCGCGGCATGTCCCAGAAGGTCATGGTGGGCGGGGCGGTGGTCACCGACGCTTTCGCCCGGTCCATCGGGGCCGACGGCCACGCCGCCGACGCCGTGGAGGCCGTGCGCCTCGCCAAACGGCTCATGGACGCCTAGCCCAAAGCTGATTATAGGGATGTGAACCCGAAACCCCAACCCATCCGGTGACCGCATGACCAAGTTTTTCCGTTCGGCGTTTCTGGCGGCGCTCCTGACCGTCTGCATCGTCCCCGCCTCCCCGGCCCAGACCGGGGATCAGCCCCTTTCCAGCCAGGAGGTGTTGCGCCTCGTGAGCCAGGCCCGGGGCAAGGTGGTGGTGATCAACTTCTGGGCCAGCTGGTGCGGCCCCTGCCGCCAGGAAGTGCCCGAACTCATGGAGTTGCGCAAACGCCTCTCGCCCGACAAGGTGCTCATCCTGGGCCTGAGCCTGGACCAGGACCCCGGGCAGTATCAGGCCTTCACCGCCAGGGCCAAGTTCAACTACCCCGTGCACCTCACCAAGCCCGACGTGGCCCAGGCCTATTCCATCCGCTCCATCCCGCGCACGGTGGTCTACTCGCCCAAGGGCGAGCTGGTGCACTCCCAGGAGGGCTACATGCCCGGCGCACAGCTTGAACGCATCATCCAGAAGCATCTGGGGGCCTAGGAAGTGACCGGATTCTACCTGCGCAAGTCGCGCATTCAGGACGTGAAAGCCATCCACGCGCTGCTCATGGAGTGCGCCAAGGGCGAGCTGCTGCTGCCTCGCTCGTTCAACCAGCTCTACTCCCACCTGCGCGACTTCTACGTGCTCGCCTCCCACGAGGGCGGCGAGGTGAAGGGCTGCTGCGCCCTCTCCATCTGCTGGGAGGGCCTGGCCGAGATCCGCTCCCTGGTGGTGCACCCGGACCTCCAGAAGCAGGGCTGGGGCCGCAAGCTCGTGGAGGCCTGCCTCTCCGAGGCCGTGACCCTGGGCGTGTACAAGGTCTTCACGCTCACCTACCAGCGCGACTTCTTCGCCAAGATCGGCTTCGAGGAAGTCACCAAGGAGAAGCTGCCCCAGAAGGTGTGGGCGGACTGCATCCACTGCCCCAAGTTCCCCGAGTGCGACGAAATCGCCATGGTCATGGAGATGTAGCATGCCCGGCAGACTCGAACCCGTGATCACTGCCGAGGAGCTGGCGCTGCGCACGGCCCGGCTGGGGGCGGAGATTTCCGAACGCTACCGGGGGCAGGACCTCCTGGTGGTGGGCGTGCTCAAGGGCGCGTTCATGTTCCTGGCGGACCTCGTGCGCCACATCTCCATCCCGGCCCATGTGGATTTCGTGCGCGTCTCCAGCTACGGCGCCGACGTGAAGCCGGGCCAACTCAAGTTCGTGCAGGACCTGGACTCCCCCTGCAAGGACCGCCACGTGCTCGTGGTGGAGGACATCGTGGACACGGGCAACTCCATGTCCATGCTGCTGGCCGAGCTCTCCCTGAGGGGGGCGGCCTCGGTGCGCCTGTGCGCGCTCATCGACAAGGTGGAGCGGCGCAAAACGCAAGTAACGGTTGACTTTCCTGGATTTCGACTGGCAAAGGGATTCCTGGTGGGATACGGCCTGGACTTTGCAGAAGACTACCGTTGTCTTCCCGGCGTCTACGAACTGATCCAGCAGGAAGGTCCCTGACACCATGATCGTCGAATGTCCGAACTGCCAGACCAAGTACAACCTGCCCGACGACAAGGTCGGCCCCGAGGGCGCGACCGTGCGGTGCAGCGTGTGCCGACACGTCTTCAAGGTGGAACCCGCCGCCCCGGACGACTTCCCCGGCTTCGGCGACTCGGGAGACTCCACCGACGCAGGCATCTGGCCCGTCTCGGGCGAGGATGAAACGCCGGGCGACGATTTCGCCGCCCACCTCGACGCGCAGCGCAGGAAAGACCCCTTCGAATCCGGCGGGGTCTCCTCCAGCGACTTCGGGTCCATCGACTTCGGCAAGCCCGAGAAAACGGCCACCACCTCCAAAGGGAAGAAGATCGCCCTGCTGGCCGCCCTGGGCGTGGTGCTCCTGGCGGGCGTCGGCGGAGCGGCGGCCTTTTTCTTCGAGTTCTGGCCTTTCGCCAAGAAACCGGCGATCACCGCCGAGGCCCCCGCCAAGCCCTCCGTGATGGAGAACGCCCCGGCCGCGCCCCCGGCCCCGCCCGCGCCGCCCCCGGCCGACTACACCGGGCAGATCCTTTTCGACGGCTTCAGCAACTACTTCGTGGACAACGAAAAGGCCGGACGCCTCTTCGTCATCGACGGCAAGCTCGTGAACCGCTCCCCGGTCACCGTGGGCCAGATCGAGGTGGAGGCCACCCTGCTGGACGCCAAGGACGCCCCCGTGGTGACCAAGGTCTTCAAGGCCGGACCCAAGGCCAACATCTCCGAGCTGCGCCTGCTGGGCAAGGAAGACTTGGAGAACCGCCTCTCCTCCAAGGAGGAGATCATGCTCTACAACCGCATGGTCAAGCCCGGCGAGGAGGTGCCCTTCATGGTGGCCTTCGCCAACATGCCCGAGAACGTGCGCAACTTCTCCCTCAAGCTCAAGGACTACCTCCAGGTGGCCGACCCGGCCCAGCAGCAGCCCGCGGGCCAGAAGCAGTAGTCCGTGGCCAAGGCCAGGAGCGTCCACGTCTGCACGGCCTGCGGGGCCGTGAGTCCCCGCTGGCGCGGCCAGTGCGAGGGATGCGGCGCGTGGAACACCCTGGAGCAGCGCGAAGCCCCGCGCGCCGCGCCCGGCAGGATCGTCCCGTCCCTGGGCGAATCCGGCCCCGTGCCCCTTGCCGGATACTCCCAGGAACAGCTTCCCCCCTCGCCCAGCGGCATCCCCGAACTGGACCGCGTGCTGGGCCAGGGCCTGCTGCCCGGGGCGGCCGTGCTCCTGGGCGGCGAGCCGGGCATAGGAAAATCCACGCTTCTCCTCCAGATGGCCGGGCAGGTGGCGGCCTCGGGCCGCCGGGCGGTCTACGTCTCGGGGGAGGAGTCCCTGGGGCAGCTGGCCGCCCGGGCGGCGCGCCTGGGGCTTTCGAGCCCCGGCCTCCTGGCCCTCTCCACCACTTCCGCCGCGGGCGCGGTGGACATTCTCGGTGCGACCGAAGCCCCGGCCCTGGTGGTGGTGGACTCGGTGCAGACCATGGCCTCGTCCCTGGCCGACGGCGTGCCGGGCTCCCCCGCCCAGGTGCGCGCCGTGGCCTCGGAACTGGTGGAGGCCGTGAAGAAGGGCCGCGCCACCCTGATCCTGGTGGGCCATGTGACCAAGGAGGGCCTCATCGCCGGACCCAAGATCCTGGAGCACATGGTGGACACCGTGCTCTACCTGGAGGGCGACCGGCAGCACTTCTACCGCATTCTGCGGGTGTTCAAGAACCGCTTCGGCCCCACCGACGAACTCATGGTGCTGGAGATGCAGGGCGATGGCCTCTCGCCCGTGCCCGACCCCTCCACCTACTTCCTTGGCGAGCGCGACGAGTCCGCCAGCGGATCGGCCGTGGTGCTGGCCCTGGAGGGCAAGCGTCCCTTCGCCGTGGAGGTGCAGGCCCTGGCCAGCCGCTCCTATCTGGCCATGCCCCGTCGCACGGCCCTGGGCGTGGACCTGAACCGCCTGAACCTGATGCTGGCCGTGCTGGAGAAGCGCCTGGGCCTGGCCTTGGGGCAGTCGGACATCTACGCCAAAACCGGCGGGGGGCTCAAGCTCACCGATCCCGGGCTGGACCTGGGGCTGGTGGCCGCAGTGCTCTCCTCCTTCTACGACAGGCCGCCCCCGCCGCGCGCCGTGTTCTGGGGCGAGGTGGACTTGAGCGGGCGCATCCGCCCCGTTGCTGGGCAGGATGCGCGGCTCAAACAGGCCAGGAGGCTCGGCTACGAGCCCATCTTCCACCCGCCCGCCGAGGGCCGGGGCATCGCCACCCTCAAGGACTTCCAGAAGGCCCTCTTCGGCCAGGCCTGAGTGCTTGGCCGGGGCGGAGCGTGGGAGTGCGCCGCCCCGGACCATTCCCTGTAGGCCTTAGCGGCTGGCCACCACCTCCACCTCCACGAGCACGTCGCGGGGCAGCCTGGCCACCTCCACGCAGGATCGGGCGGGGTAGGGGGCCTTGAAGAACGAGGCGTAGACCTCGTTGATGGCCTGGAAATCGTTCATGTCCTTGATGAAGACCGTGGCTTTCACCACATTGTCCATGGACAGGCCGGCGGCTTCCAGCACGGCCTTCACGTTGATCAGGCACTGGCGGGCCTGGTCCACGGGGCCTCCGGTGATCACCTGGCCCGTGGCCGGGTCGAAGGGGATCTGGCCGGAGCAGAAGAGGAGGTCCCCGGCCCACACGGCCTGGGAATAGGGGCCGATGGCGGCCGGGGCATTGGCTGTCTCCACGATGGTCTTGGTCGGCATGGTCGGTCTCCTGGATGGAATGGACCCTTCTAGCCCAAGCGGAGGCCGAGGCCAAGCGGCGCGGGAGGCCCGGCAGGGCATTTACCCCGGGCCGGTTTTGTGGAAACATCCGCCGACTTTGGCGCATCAAGGAAAGACCATGAACGACATCCTGCTCGTGCACATCTTCGGGGCCGACCGCCCCGGCATCGCCGCTTCCGTCTCCAACCTGCTGGCCCAGTACGGGGTGGACATCCTGGACATGGGACAGTCCGTAATCCACGACGACCTCTCCCTGGGCATCCTCATGCGCATCCCCGAAGGCGCGCAGGCCGCCGCCACGGTCAAGGATCTGCTTTACGAGGCCCACGAGCTGGGCGTGACCTGCAAGTTCAGCCCCATCACCCCGGCCCAGTACAGCCAGTGGGTGGAGGCGGCGGGCAAGCCCCGCTGGATCGTGTCGCTCCTGGGCCTCACGGTCAGCGCCGCCCAGGTGGCCGCCGTGACCCGCGTGATCACGGCCAACGGGCTGAACATCCAGTCCGTGAACCGCCTCACCGGGCGTCCCTCCCTGGACGAGGAGGCCGCGCAGCGCCCGGCCTGCATCGAGTTCTCCGTGCGCGGCCAGCCCGGCGACGTGAAGGCCATGCGCAAGGACTTCCTGGCCATCGCCGCCGAGATGGGCGTGGACATCGCCCTCCAGGAGGACAACGCCTTCCGCCGCAATCGCAGGCTGGTGGCCTTCGACATGGACTCCACCCTGATCCGCGTGGAAGTCATCGACGAGCTGGCCCGGGCCTGGGGCGTGGGCGAGCAGGTGGCGGCCATCACCGAGTCGGCCATGCGCGGCGAGTTGGACTTCCGCCAGAGCCTGAAGAAACGCCTGAGCCTGCTCAAGGGCATGCCCGTGGAGACCCTGGCCCGGGTGGCCGAGCACATCCCGCTCAACGACGGGGCCGAGAAGCTCGTGCGCAACCTCAAGCGCTTCGGCTACCGCACCGCCGTGATCTCCGGCGGCTTCACCTTCTTCGGGGAGCGCCTGCGCCAGCGTCTGGGCATCGACCACGTGCACGCCAACGTGCTGGCCATCGCGGACGGGGCGCTCACGGGCGAGGTGGAGGGCCAGGTGGTGGACGCCCAGCGCAAGGCCGAGCTGCTGCGCTCCATCGCGGACACCGAGGGCATCTCGCTCATGCAGACCATCGCCGTGGGCGACGGCGCCAACGACCTGCCCATGCTCAACCTGGCGGGCCTGGGCATCGCCTTCCGAGCCAAGCCCGTGGTCAAGGAAGGGGCGGGGCACGCCATCTCCACCCTGGGCCTTGACGCCGTGCTCTATCTGCTGGGCTTCCGCGACCGCGACATCGAATAAAGGACCGGCCCGCTTGCCACGGGCCTGCATCTTTGCGATAGTTTCGGGTAAAGGACCGGCTCCGTGCCGGTCGCGAAACCCGATCGTCCCGTACGGCGCTTTTCGGGAAGGTCGGTCCAAGGCCTCCGGGCCGAAGGAACCGCATGCCCGATTCCTCCAACGCTTCCCTGCTGGACAGACCCTGGGCGGCCTGGGCCGTCACCCTCTTCGTGTCCAGCCTCATGGCGACCATGGGCCTGGCCTATCTGAACGCGGCCCAAAGCGAACGGGAGGCCGAGGCGCGCCTCGTCCTCGTCCAGGGCGTGGCCGGGCGCGTTCAAGCCCTGCAGAACCTGCTGCTCAAGGTGCAGTCCCCCCTGGCCACCCTGGCCGACGTCCTGGTGGTGAACCGGGGCGAATTCAAGGATTTCGACGCCTTTGCCCACCATCTCCTGGAGAGCAACCCCAGCGTGGCCGGGCTCTTTCTCTGCCCCGGGGGCGTGGTGCGCGTGGCCGTTCCCCTGGCGGGCAACGAGGCGGCCCTCGGGCACGAGCTGCTCAAGGACCCTCAACGCAAGGCCGAAGTGGAGGAGGCCATCGCCACCAACTCCACGGTGCTGGCCGGGCCGGTGGCCATGCGCCAGGGCGGCGTGGGGCTCTTCGCGCGCAAGCCCGTGTTCTGGGAGGAGGGCGGAGAGCGCCGTTTCTGGGGTCTGGTGGTGTCGCTCATCCGATGGGAGACGGTGACGGATTCCCCTGAATTCCGCGCCATTCTCGAGGGCGGCTACGCCCTGCGCCTGGAGCGCAAGCTTGCCACGGACCAGGAACCCGTGGTCATCGCGCGCACCGAGGCCGAAGTGATCCCGGAGCTTGGCGTCTCGCGAGCGCTTGCGGTGCCCGGCGGCCAGTGGCTGCTGACTCTTTCGCCCCGGCACGCGCCGGACGCGGGGTACTACCGCTTGGGGGCGTTCTTCGTGCTGGGGGCATCGGGCGTGGGGGGCTGGCTGGTGCTGCTGGTCCTGCGGGGGCGTTCGCGTATCGTTGCCCAGTCCCGCGAACTGGAGCGCGCCAACGCGGAGCTGGAAGCCCGCCTTGAGGAGCGGGGGCTGCTGGTCAAGGAGGTGCATCACCGGGTCAAGAACAACCTTCAGATCATCATCAGCCTCCTGGACCTCCAGAACCCCGGCGTAGGCAACCCCGAATTCACGGCCCTGGCCGCCGCCTGCAAGGATCGCATCAGGGCCATCGCACTGGCCCACGAGCAGGTCTACCGGCGCGACAACCTGGCAAACATCGGGGTGAACGACTACTTGCACGGCCTCGTGGGCAACGTGCTCCAGGGATATCGGGTGGCCGAGCGTCCGGTGACCTGGGCGGTGAACGCCGACGGATCGGAAATCCCTCTGGCCAAGGCCGTCTATGTTGGGCTCATCGTCACCGAACTGGTGACCAACGCCGTCAAGCACGCCTTCGACGGCGCGGAGGAGCCGCACATCGAAGTGCGTTTCGACTCCGCCGTGCGGGGCATCGCCCTGGTGAGCGTGCACGACAACGGCCGGGGCTTTCCGGGAGACGGCTGCCCGGAGAGCGCCTCGTCGCTGGGGCTCACGCTGGTGCGCAGCCTGGCCGGGCAGCTGGGCGGAGAGATGCGCTGCGCGAGCCTGGACGGCGCGCTCGTGGAGGTGTCTCTGCGCCTGAGCTGAGCCCGCGCTTGTGGGGCGGGCCGATGCCGGGTACTGGTGGTCATCCTGCCGACCCCGGGGGCTTCCATGTCGTTCGGCGCGTTCAACCGGGTCAATCTGAGCGTGGTGACCTATTGTTTCAACGACCACGCCCTGGCGGACGGGCTGGTGGAGTCGCTGGCGGGCTGGTCCGTGACTCCGCGCGAGGTGATCGTGGTGGACGACGGCTCATCCGAGCCGTACAAGCCCGCGCATCCAGCCGACAACCTGCGCGTGCTGCGCCTTGCGCCCAACCGGGGCGCGGCCCTGGCCCACGCGGCGGGCATGGGCGCGGCCACGGGACGTTATCTTCTCTCCATCGACTGCGACATCCGCCTCCCGCGCGACTGGGTGCGCCTGTGCCTGCCCCTGGCCGAGCGCCCGAGGGTGGGGATGGTTTCCTCGCGGCTTCGCTGCACGGGCAGCTCGTCCCTGACCAACCGCTACGTGGACCTGCTCTACGGGGTGGGGCCGCAGGGCGGTGAGACGGGGTTCGTGCAGGGCGGGGTGTTCCTGATGCGCCGCGACGTGTTCGAGTCCGTGGGCGGCTATTCGGGCTACGAGGAGCGCACGGGGGAGGATTCGTTCCTCTGCGCGCGGCTGGCGGGGCAGGGCCTGCGGATGCTGCTCAATCCCGATGTGCAGGCCCACGAGGTGCGCAGGCTTACGCGCGCCGCCGCGGTGCGCCGCAAATTCTTCTGGCAGTCGAGCCAGTATTTCCAGGCCATCGCCCGGGGCGAGCCGGTGGACAAGGTGCTCTACGTGTTCCACGCGCCGTGCTACGCGCGGTTGGGGGAGCTGGTGCGCCAGGAGGTCTGCCTGGGGTACTACGAGTTGCTGCTGATGGTCTTCGGGGCCTGCGCCCTGGCGCGCAGCTTCAACGAGGGCTTCGCGGCGCGCCTCTGCGGGGAGCTGACCAGGCGCTTGCGCGGCCTCGACCGCCTGGGGCCGCTCTTCCTTTCGGACCTGCGGGAACTGGGCGCGCCGGACCCCGTGGACCACCCCGAGCCCCTGGGCCTGGCCACGGTCCGCGCCTGGGACGCCCAGGTGGACGACGCCCTGCTGAACGCCCTGGACCGGGACTGCGCCCAGGCCCTGGCCGCCGAGGGCGCCAACGGCGCGGACTTCTCGGTGTACGAGGGGCTGGTGTGAGGGAGAGCGGGGCGGCTGGCGGCGGCAGGAGGCTGACGTGGAAGGGGAGATAATCGTTTTGTCCATTGAGGACCAGCTACGGGTCGCCGAGGCGCTGGCGAACCCGCCTGAGCCCGTTGCGGCCCTGAGGCGCGCGGTGGAGCGGCATGGGGAGATTGTGGAACGCCCTTTGACCGATGCCGCCAAGCGAACTATAGATCTGACAAATCTTCCGACGTGAGCAGCACATGACAGCTACCACGCAAACGAAACATCCCCCGGCAGGGCTTGAGGCCCTGGCCACCCAAATCAGGCCGGTGCTGGAGCGCTACGGCGTCGTTTCGGCTGCGGTGTTCGGCTCCCTCGCGCGCGGCGAGGAGCGCCCGGACAGTGATGTGGACCTGCTGGTGGAATTCGACGCGAACGCGACCCTTCTCACCCTCTCAGGCCTGGAGGCCGAACTGTGCCGTGAATTGGGTCGGGAAGTGGACGTGGTGACGCCGCGCGGACTGAAGAAGGGGATTCGGCCGCAGGTGATGGCGGAGCAGGTGCAATTGTTGGTGCTACGGAAGTAGTGCTTTTTCCAGCTCTATTAGGTCACGCTTCATTTCATCTAGATGCCCTGTTGGGATCATTGGCCCGAACTGGCTTGATATGATTTCTAACTCAACCTTTCTTGAACGTGCCATAAGTCTCACCAGTTGATTCATTTTAGAGGACGCTGAGTCTAGCCCTTTTGCTGCGCTGGTAATTTGTTTTAGGTGCTCTTCCTCACGAAGGCCAAGTCTCAATATGCGCTCTTCAATTATCGTTGCTGCTGCTCCTAACGCGCTGAGCAACCCACCCTTCTTATGAGGCTCAAAAGTTGCCGCAGTAACTCCTGCAATATCTGACGGAAGTTTGATCCCAGATGTTCTGTCGTAAACAAGAAATGTTCTGTTTTTTCCCAGCCCGCCGATAAACAGCCCAAGCTCAAAAAGAACGTTGTCTCGCGGGGATGGCGTAGTCTCCCCTCTGGAAAGCGTCATATCATCTGGGCTTAAGGCTAGTATGGCAAAGTCGAACCGCTCAATGGCATTTGTTAATGATTCAAGTGTTCCTTCGCTAAGTCCAAATACGCCCTGGCTCCAGACGGTCACTTCGCACGATTGGTCAAGTAATACTTGAAGTGTTTTTGCAATGCTTAACCCTTCCGAAGATGATCCGATAAACACAGAGGGGCGAACGCGTGGCATAGTATACCCTGGTGTCTCGACAACTGCCAATTTAGCAAAGGATTCGCGACATCCTACACCTCAAACAACATCTCCAAATCATTCCGCGTCAAACTCTTCCAGGCGTCCTGGCCAGGAATAATGGCCTCCGCCACGCCCTTCTTCATGTCCTGGAGCTTCAGGATCTTCTCTTCCACTGTGTTGGAGCAGATCAATTTGTACGCGAACACCTGGCGCTTCTGGCCGATGCGGTGCGTGCGGTCCGTGGCCTGGTTTTCCACGGCGGGGTTCCACCACGGGTCGTAGTGGATCACGTAGTCGGCGCTGGTCAGGTTCAGGCCCGTGCCGCCCGCCTTCAGGGAGATCAGGAAGATCGGAATCTCCGGCGTGTTGTTGAACAGGTCCACCTGCTCGAAGCGGTCCTTGCTGGAGCCGTCCAGGTAGGCGAAGGGCATCTGCTCCAACTGCAGCCAGCTGCGGATGATGTGCAGCATCTGCACGAACTGCGAGAACACCAGCACCTTGTGCCCTTCCTCCACGATGTCCGTCACAAGGTCCTTGAAGGTGTCGAACTTGCCGGAGGGCAGGTTGGTGTTCACGCCGGGCATGTCGAGCTTCAAGAGCCTCGGGTGGCAGCAGATCTGGCGCAGCTTCAACAGCGCGTCCAGGATCGACATCTGCGACTTGGCCATGCCCTTCTCGTCCACGTCGCGCAGCACCTGGTCGCGCAGCTTGCGCGCCAGCTGCGAGTAGAGCTCCGCCTGCTCGTCGATGAGCGCGCAGTACTGCACGTTCTCGATCTTGGGCGGCAGGTCCTTGGCCACCTCGGACTTGGTGCGCCGCAGGATGAACGGCTTCACGCGGCCGCGCAGGTAGTCCAGGGTCTCCTCGTCGCCGTCCTTGATGGGCTTGACGATGCCGCGCTGGAACGAGTTCTGGCTGCCCAGGAAGCCGGGCATGAGGAACTCGAAGAGGCTCCACAACTCGAAGAGGTTGTTCTCGATGGGCGTGCCCGAGAGGCACAGGCGCATCTTGCCCCGCAGACGCCGCACCGAACGCGCCGTGATGGTGTTGGGGTTCTTGATGTTCTGGGCTTCGTCCAGGATGATGGAGTTGAACTCGAAGTTGAGCAACTCGTCGAGGTCGCGCCGCAGCAGGGCGTAGGTGGTGATCACCAGCTGCGATTCCGCGATCTGCTTGAACAGGCCCTCGCGCTTGGCCCCGTAGACGATCACCCGCTTGAGCTGCGGCACGAACTTCTCGGCCTCGCGGTCCCAGTTGGGGAGCACCGAGGTGGGCACGATGATCAGGTTGGGGTCCTTGTGGTTGCGCTCCACCAGGTGCTGGATGAAGGAGAGGGTCTGCACGGTCTTGCCCAGACCCATCTCGTCGGCCAGGATGCCGCCGAAGCCGTATTCGCGCAGGAAGTTGAGGTAGGAGAGGCCCTGCAACTGGTAGGGGCGCAGGCTGGCGTTCAGGTGCACTGGGGCCTTTAGAGGCGTGATCTCCTTGAAACTGTGGATCTTTTCGCGCAAGTTGTTCCAGAAGGAATCGGTGTGGGCCTCGGGCAGGTCCTCCAGGATCTTGTCCAGGATGGGGGCCTCGAACTGCTTGAAGCGCTTCTGGGGCGGCTTGTCCGGGTCGTAGCCCAGGGCGCGCAGCTTGTGGCCCAGGCGCTTGAGCCAGCTCTCGGGGAGGCTCGTGTAGGAGCCGTCCTTCAGCTGCACATAGCGCTTGCCCTGGGTCCAGGCCTTCCAGATCTTGTCGATGGGCACGCGCTGGTCGTCGTACTGCACGGCCAGGTCCAGGTCGAACCACTTTTCCTTCTCGTCGCTCTCAACCTCGGCCACGATGACGGGCTGGGAGAGACGCACCTTGTAGCGCGTGAGATTCTTCTCCCCGAAGACGCGGTATTTCTCCACCAGCTTGGGGTAGGCGTCCAGGAGGAAGACGATGGCCTCCTCGGGTTCGAGGAACCAGTTGGCGTTGTTGCGCGGCTGGAAGCCCATCTCCTGGAGCACCGCGATGAGCGCGGCCTCGGCCTCCTGCTCGCGGGCCATGAGGAAGCTGCGGCCCTCGTACTGGTAGGAGCCGGTCTGCAATTCGGGGTTGGGGCCTTCCTGGAACACCTCGCCGTGCTCGGTGACGTAAACGTTTTGCACAGCCAGGGTGAGCAGGCTCCCTTCCTCGTCCAGGTAGAGCTTGGGGCTGTAGGTGGCGGGCAGGAAGTTGGGGCGCATGCGCTCCAGGAACTCCTGCTGGCCGTGCAGGTCCGAGGCGGGGAACTTGGTCCAGACGCGGTCGAGGAATTCGGAGACGTCGGCCGGGGGGATCACCGGGGGGTTCTCCACCATGTCCCGGATGAAGGGGGCGGGCAGGCCGGTCTGCACGGGGTAGAAGCTCTTGTTCCAGCAGACCCACAGGGGCAGCTGGCCGTAGAAATAGGTCTCCTGGCCCTGGATGGAGAAGGGGGCCTTGCCGGGGCGGGCCAGGTAGATGTCGAAGCGCAGGCCCTGGGCGTCGTCCATGACGGGGCGCAGCTGCAGGCGCATGGTGGAGCGCTCGATGCGCACGGGGTTCTCGGAGTCCTGCCAGTAGAGGTAATACTCCTTGCTGATGGCCCAGAGGAACCACGAGATCAGGCCTGCGGGGATGTCCACGCGGTGGCCCCGGTAGTCGAGGAAGTGGCCGATCTGCTCGGCCACCAGGGGCAGCGAGGGCGAAGAGTCGCACCAGTCGGGGTTCTGGATGATCTGCTCCAGGGTGATGTCCTGGTGCACCTGGGACAGGCCCGACTTGTTCTGCCGTGCGCGGTAGAAGGCCACCTGGAGGCGGCCCGGCTCGGGGAAGAAACGGTAGATGACGTAGTGCTTGCCCGCCTCGGGCTCGAAGGCAGTGGCGAAGAAATGGCGGAAGCTCTGACGCCACTCGGTGTTCTGGAGCGCCGCGCCTTGTCCGTCTCCGGACTTGCGGCCTTCCAGGGACTTCACGTACTTGAGCGCCGTGGCGCCCACATGGCGGCACACCCCGGAGAAGGACTCGGGGCAGTTGCAGAAGAACGTGACGGTCTCTTCCTCCAGGTTGAGGCCCAGTTCCGAGGCGTACACCTGGAAGTCCTCCCCCTGGACATGGCCTTCCACGTCCCAGTACTGGTCGCGCTTCTTGACGTCGATTTTCTGGACGCCGTCCTGGGCGACGATTGAATGCGCGCCTTCAATGATATATTCCGGGATCGTCTCCCGGACGAACTCCTGGAGGAGCTGCTTGGCTTTGCTCTCCTCGCTGGTGAGGGCCATGGGGCTTGGTGCTCCGTATTCCGAACTGGATTGGATGGTTAACGAACGTGATGCCTACGGACTAATCCGACACTCTATGCATTTTCATCCGCAAATCAAGCTTTTCCCCCCGGCGGCGGGGAAGGGGCTCCTGGCGTGGCTCGCGGCCCTGACCCTCCTGGCCGTGCTGAGCGCTTGCGATAGCCGCAGCCCGGACAAGGGGCAGCCCCATACCCGAGGCGACGCGCAAAGCGCAAGCCCCGAACACGGAGGCCGCATCGTCATGGCCACCCTGGGCGAACCCACCAACCTCATCCCGCCGCTCTCCACGGATTCTGCCTCCCATGAGGTGGCCTCGCTGATGTACGTGTCGCCGCTGCGCTACGACAAGAACATCCAGATCGAACCCTACGCGGCGAAATCCTTCGAGATCCTCGACGGCGGCCGCCATTTCCGGTTCGAGCTGCGAGACGACATCCGCTGGTTCGACGGAACGCCCCTCACCGCCGAGGACGTGGAGTTCACCTACCGCTTCATGATCGACCCCAAGACGCCCACGGCCTACGCGGGCGACTTTCTGGCCATCAAGGAGTTCCGTCGCACGGGCAAGTACACCTTCGAAGTATGGTATGAAAAGCCTTTTGCGCGCGCCGTGGCCACCTGGGCGCAGGACATCCTGCCCAAGCACGCCCTGGAAGGGGAGGACCCGGCCAACACCCGCCTCGCCCGGGAACCCATGGGGGCCGGGCCCTACAAGCTCAAACAGTGGGTGGAGAACCAGCGCGTGGTGCTCGAGGCCAACCCGGATTATTTCGAGGGAAAACCCTTCATCGACGAGGTGGTCTACCGCTCCGTGACCGACCAGACCACCCAGTTCCTGGAGCTCAAGGCCGGAAACCTGGACTATGTGGGGCTCACCCCGCCACAGTACCTCTTCCAGACCTCCGGCCCGGACTGGGACGACAACTACCGCAAATACAAGTACCTGGCCTCGTCCTACGCCTACGTGGCCTGGAACCTGGAACACCCCCTGTTCCGCGAGAAGGCCGTTCGCCAGGCCATGGCCCACGCCATCTCCAAGCAGGAGATCATCAAGGGCGCGCTCATGGGCCTGGGCGAGCCAACCGTCGGCCACTTCAAGCCCGATTCCTGGGCCTATAACCGCGACATCAAGGACTACGCCTACGATCCCGGCCGCGCCCTCATGCTCCTGGCTTCCCAGGGCTGGACCCGGCGCACCCCCACCGGCCCCCTGGAGAAGGACGGCAGGCCCTTCGCCTTCACCATCATCACCAACCAGGGCAACGAGCAGCGCATCAAGGCCTGCGCCATCATCCAGAACCAGCTGGCGCGCATCGGCATCCAGGTGAAGGTGCGCACCATCGAGTGGGCCACCTTCATCAAGGAGTTCGTCAACCAGCGCCGCTTCGAGGCCGTGCTCCTGGCCTGGTCCATCCCGCAGGACCCGGACGCCTTCGACGTCTGGCACTCCTCGAAAATCAAGGCTCCGGGGCTCAACTTCGTGGGCTACGCCAACCCCGAGGCCGACAGCCTCCTGGAAGAGGGCAGGTCCATGCTGGACCCCGCCCTGCGCAAGCCCGTCTACGACCGCTTCCAGGCCGTGGTTCACGAGGACCAGCCCTATTGTTTCCTCTACACGCCCTACGCCCTGCCCATCCTCACCGCGCGCATACACGGCGTGGATCCGGCGCCCGCGGGCATTTCCTGGAACTTCACCCGCTGGTGGATCCCCCGGTCCCAGCAAAAGGCCCGGCTCTCCCAATGATCCGCATCAATGAAATCATGGACAAGGTCGCCCCCTACATGGACCAGGCAGGGCAGGACCTCATCACCAAGGCCTACGTCTATTCGGCGGCGGCCCACGCAGGGCAGACCCGCCTCTCGGGCGAGCCCTACCTCTCGCACCCCCTGGAAGTGGCCAACATCCTGGCCGAGATGCGCCTGGACGCCGCCAGCGTGTCCGCAGGCCTGCTCCACGACACCGTGGAGGACACCTACGCCACCGTGGACGAGATCGAGGAGCAGTTCGGCGAGGAAGTGGCCGACGTGGTGGACGGCGTCACCAAGATCAGCCTCATGTCCTTCGAGACCAAGGAGGAGGCCCAGGCCGAGAACATCCGCAAGATGGTCCTGGCCATGGCCGAGGACATCCGCGTGATCCTGGTGAAACTGGCCGACAGGCTGCACAACATGCGCACCCTGGACTTCCAGAAGCCCCTGAAGCGCCAGCTCATCAGCCAGGAGACCATGGACATCTACGCCCCCCTGGCAAACCGTCTGGGCCTGCACAGGATCAAGGTGGAGCTGGAGGATCTCTCCTTCAAACACCTCAAGCCCGACATCTTCCAGCAGCTCAAGAAAGGCGTGGACGAGCACGAGGTGCTCGACCAGGGCTACATCGACAAGGTGATCTCCGTCATCCGGGGCCTCATGGAGGAGAACGCCATCAAGGGCCGGGTGCTCGGGCGCAAGAAGCATCTCTGGAGCGTGCACAACAAGATGAAGGCCCAGGGGCTGGACCTGGACCAGGTGCACGACATCGTGGCCTTCCGCGTGATCGTGGGCAGCCTCAAGGACTGCTACGCGGTGCTGGGCCTGGTCCATTCGCTCTGGAAGCCGGTGCACGGGCGCTTCAAGGACTACATCTCCATGCCCAAGGCCAACATGTACCAGAGCCTGCACACCACCGTGATCGGGCCTGACGGCGAGCGCATCGAGATCCAGATCCGCACCGAGGAGATGAACCAGCTCGCCGAATACGGCGTGGCCGCCCACTGGGCCTACAAGGAGCGTGGCAAGGCCGGCAGGATGGCCGCCCGCGACGCCGAGCGCTTCACCTGGCTGCGCCACATCATGGACTGGCAGCGCGAGGCCACGGACTCCAAGGAGTTCATGCAGACCCTGCGCTTCGACCTCTTCCAGGAGGAGGTCTACATCTTCACGCCCAAGGGCGACGTGAAGGAGATGCCCGAAGGCGCCACCCCCGTGGACTTCGCCTACGCCATCCACACCGAAGTGGGCAGCCACTGCACCGGGGCCAAGATCAACGGCCGCCTCGCGCCGCTCTCCACGCCGCTGAAAAACGGCGACACCGTGGAGATCATCACCGACAAGAACCGCAAGCCCAGCAAGGACTGGCTCAAGTTCGTCAAGACCGCCAAGGCCAGGACGCGCATCAAGCACTGGGTGAAAACCCAGGAGCGCGCCGAGGCCATCGTCCTGGGCAAGGAGGTGCTGGAGAAAGAGGGGCGCAAGCTGGGCGTCAACGTGCAGCGCCTCGTGAAGGAGGACGCCCTGGGGCCGGTGCTGGCCGAATACAACTTCGGAGGCGTGGACGACCTTTACGTGGCCGTGGGCTACTCCAAGCTTACGCCCCGGCGCGTGCTGCGCTCCTTCCTGCCCAAGCCCGAGACGCCCGCCAAGCCCGAGGCCGCCACGGAACAGTCCCAGGCCGAGCCGGGCAAGGGCAAGCCGGGGGAGGGCATCCGCATCAAGGGCGTGGACAACGTGCTCGTGAACTTCGCGGGCTGCTGCACCCCCCTGCCGGGCGAGCCGGTGGTGGGCTACATCAGCCGGGGGCGCGGCGTGATCGTGCACACCCACGACTGCCCCAACCTCATGCGCCTGGAGCCCGAGCGGCTCATGCAGGTCTCCTGGGAGGGGGAGGAGGACAAGCCCTATCCGGCCAAGATCTCCATCCTGGCCCACAACCGCAAGGGCGTGCTGGCCAAGATCTCCGCCGTGCTCTCCGACGACGGCGTGAACATCGACTCGGGCACGTTCAACTCCAAGGTGGACGGCCGCACCGAGATCGTGATGACCGTGGAAGTCAAGGATTCGAGCCATCTCTACCGGGCACTGGACCACCTGCGCAAGATCGCCGACGTGGTGGAGGTCAAGCGCATGGTCGAGGAGTCCATGGTCTAGCGGCCGCGCGGGCATTTCTTCATCCGGGGCGCAATTGTTGGTGATTCCCCGGCCCAAGTGCGCTAGGGTGTTCCCGAAAAGCGCCCCGAGCCAGCACCGGCGGGCGGCGAAGCAACGCGAGGCGATCCGATGGACAGGCTGGAGATTCTCGCCCGGGCCTGGACGGCCGGGGCCAACGTGG
>NZ_JBZVFJ010000017.1:0-35317 GCF_058402725.1 Fundidesulfovibrio sp.
GCGGATGTGCAGGCGGTAGGGCGTGGAGAGCCCGTCGGAGACCACGTAGTAGCCCTGCTCGCCGCGCGGGGCCTCGGTGGCGTGGTAGCACTCGCCGCGCGGAATCGTCGGCCCGCGCGAGACGTTGACGAAGTGGTGGATCACGCTCTCGATGTCCTTGAGGCTGCGCGCCTTGTCGGGCAGGCAGTAGCGGGAATCGGGGCTGGCCACGGGGCCGGGGGGGCATGTCGGCGGCGATCTGCTCGATGATGCGCAGGCTCTGTCGCATCTCTTCCATGCGCACCAGGTAGCGGTCGTGGCAGTCTCCGGTGGTTCCTGTCGGCACGTCGAAGTCAAGCGATGGGTAGGGGCCGTAGGGCATCTTCTTGCGCAGGTCCCAGTCCACGCCGCAGGCGCGCAGGTTGGGGCCGGAGATGCCCCAGTCCATGGCCTGCTCGCGGGTGACGGGTGTCACGCCCCTGGTGCGCGCCTCGAAGATGGGGTTGTCCTTGAAGAGGGCCTCGTAGGTCTTGATGCGCGCCGGGAAGGCCTTGACGAAGCGGTCCACCATGTCCTTCCAGCCTGCGGGCAGGTCCTGGGCCACGCCGCCCAGGCGCAGCCAGGAGGGGTGCAGCCGCCCGCCGGTGATGGTCTCGATGATGTCGAGCACCATCTCGCGCTCGCGGAAACTGTAGAAGATGGCGGACATCTGCCCCAGGTCCTGCACCAGGGTGCCGTAGAAGAGCAGGTGGTTGGAGAGCCGGAAGAGTTCGCAGAGCATCACCCGGATGGCCCAGGCCCTGTCCGTGACCCGGATGCCCGCAAGCTGCTCCACGGCCATGACGTAGGAGAGGTTGTTGGCCACGCCGGAGAGGTAGTCCACGCGGTCGGTGTAGGGGATGAACTGGTGCCAGTGCTGGTGTTCCGCGATCTTCTCCACGCCCCGGTGGTGGTAGCCGATCTCGATGTCCATGGCGTTGATGGTTTCGCCGTGCAGGGCCAGCACGTAGCGCATCACGCCGTGGGTGCCGTAGTGGTGGGGGCCGAAGTTGAGGAGCATCTCCTCGTCGTCCAGGGGCCTGCCCAGAAGCTCCAGGGCGTCCACGGGCTCCAGGGCCGGGAGGTCGTCCCGGGAGAAGGGCTTCATGAGCGTGGCCCGGCGCGGATGCCCCTTGAGCAGCGGATGCCCCGGCCAGTTGGGCGGCGCGATGAGCGGGCGCAGGCGCTGGTGACCGGTGAAGCCGACGCCGAACATGTCGTGGACCTCGCGCTCGTACCAGTCGGCGCTTTCCCAGAGGTCCGTGACGGAATCGGGGGCGGGTCCGTCCTTTTCCAGGGGGACCTTCAGGCGCAGGCGGCTGGCCTCGCGGAAGTTGAGCAGCGTGTACACCAGATGGAAATCGGGGCGGCCCTCCTTGGACTGGCGGGCCGACTCGTCCACGGCGGTCACGTCTTCCAGGCGGCGGTAGGGCGAGCGGGGGCGCGTCTTGAGGAAGGCCAGCACGGCGTGGGCCTTCTCGCGGGGCACGCTCAGGGTGAGCATGTCCGAGACGGGCTCCTGCTGTGCGATGTCCGGGCCGAAGCGTTCGGCCAGGGTCTCGGCCAGGGTCCTGTCGCGCTGGGTCACCTCGATGCGCGCGGCGGGGGGCGTCCACATCAGGCGGGAGCGGTTGCCCGGGAAGAGCGGGGGCGCGGCGGCCGTGCCGCGCGCCAGGGAGCCCGCGAAGCCGGGGCCGCGCGTGTCCATGGATTTGGTGACGCCGTCCACCAGGTGCTCGGTGCGTCCGCCCTGGACGCCCCCGGGCAGGCCCAGCAACGGGCGCAGGGGGCGTTCGCGCTTCACGCGCTCCTGCAGGGCCATGAGCCCGTGCAGCAGGGCCTCGGGCCTGGGCGGGCAGCCTGGCACGTAGATGTCCACGGGCAGGATCTGGTCCACGCCCTGCACCACGGAGTACACGTCGTACATGCCGCCCGTGTTGGAGCACGAGCCCATGGAGATCACCCACTTGGGCCCGGCCATCTGCTCGTAGAGGCGCAGCACCGCAGGGGCCACCTTCTTGAAGATGGTGCCCGAGACGATGAGCACGTCCGACTGCCGGGGCGAGCCCCGGAACACCTCGGAGCCGAAGCGGGCGATGTCGTAGCGGGAGGTGAAGGCCGTGGCCTCCTCCACGAAGCAGCAGGAGAGCCCGAAGAAGAAGGGCCAGAGGCTGTTGGCCCGGCACCAGTCCACGGCCAGGTCCACGGCGTTGGGCTGCGGCGGACGCATCATCTCTTCACCGGCGCGCCCCATTGGAGCCCTCCCTTCTGCCAGAGGTACCAGAGGCTCCCCAGGAGCACCCCGATGAACACGCAGATGCCCGCGAAGCTCGCGGGCGTGAGCTTCTCGAAGGAGACGGCCCAGGCGTAGAGGAAGGCCGTTTCCACGTCGAACACCAGGAAGGCCATGGCCACCAGGGCGAAGGGCGCGGGGTAGCGGAAGCCGTGCCCGGGGGTGGGGATCACGCCGCACTCGTAGGGACGGTCCTGCTCGGGCGTGGGGCGGGCCGGGTTGACGTAGCGCGTGAGCAGCAGCAGCACCACGACAACGGCCCCCACCAGCAGGGCGAAGACCGTGAGCGCCATGCCGCCGGGCTCCCAGGGGGACATGGCGGTGCTTGTGGCCGCGCCGGATGCGGCGTCGATGGGCGTCATGGGCGGAAACCTCGGTGGTTCGCGTGCTTTCCGGGCGCGGAAGCCTCGGAAAGCGAGGATATCCCCTTTCTAGACCAAACAGGCCACCACGGTAAAGAAAAAGAATGATTTGTTCCGGTTCGCACAAGGGGGGGTGCCTTGGGCCGGAAATCACGAACGCGTGGGCCGATGTGACGGGGCCTTGCGCGCTCAGGAGGCCTTGCGCGGCCGCCAGCGCCAGAGCAGCCAGAGCAGGGGGAGCAGGGCGGCGGCCTCGGCGGCCTCGCGCGGGGCGATGCGGGAGAGGCCCGCCCAGGCCAGCAGGGCCAGGCCCGAACAGGCGAGGATCGAGAGGAGCTCGGGGAGTTGGAAGAATCCCACGCGGCGCTGGCAGTAGCCCACCGTGCACGCCGCCACCAGGGCCTTGACCCCCACGATGGCGAGCGCCGCCCCGGCCAGGGGCGCGGAGGGAATGAGCGCCCAGCACAGGCCGATCCCAGCGGCGAGCCCTCCCGTGTAGACCGCCAGGAGCAGGCGCTCGCGGCCGAAGGCCAGCATCATGTAGGCGGCCAGGTTGTGCAGGAAGGCGATGAGGATGGAGGGGACGAGCCACGCCGCCACCCAGGCGTGGGGGGCGTAGGCCTGGCCGAACACCAGGGGCAGGATGCGGTCGCTCTCCATGGCCAGGAAGGCCATCACGGGCAGGCTCGCGGCCGTGAGCGTGCGGGCGCTGCCCCGGGCCAGGGAAGCGAAGCCCTCGCGGTCGGTGCGCCAGAGCTTCACGAGCAGGGGGTAGATCACCCCTGAAAGCAGCAGCGACGCCGCCAGGTTGGACACGCCGTCCACCAGTTCCCAGGCCACTCCGTAGGCGCCCACGGCCTCGGAGCCGCCGAAGCGCTGCAGGAAGAAGACGTTGGCCTTGTTGTAGCCGATGGCCGCCAGGGCCATGCCCACGAACACCAGGCCGCCCACGGCCGTTCGCCAGGCCCGGGCCACGCCGCGCCGCCCCAGGCTGAGGCCCTTCACGTCCTCCATGCGCAGGCACAGGGCGGCCGAGCCGCACAGGCTGGCCACGTTCTCCACCACCTTGAACAGGCCGAAACTCCACACGGGCCATCCCAGGAAGAGGGCGGTCAGGGCGTAGCCGTAGCCCAGGGCCGCAGAGGCCGAGCGCACGTAGCCCTCCAGGTCCTGGCGGTGGTTCACGCGGAGCGCCACGTAGAACGAGCCCGCCAGGGGCTCCAGCCCGCATCCGGCGCAGATGCCCAGGGACATCCAGAGCAGCCCTCCCGTGTAGCCCTGGAGCAGGCAGAAGAGCCCCACGCCCAGCATGCCGGCCACATAGAGCCCCATCTTGATGAGCCCGTACTGGGCCAACACCTGGCCCTTGTCGCCCCATTGGCGCGAGAGGGCCACCACCATGGGCTGGTTGAGCCCGAACTCGCCCAGAAAGAGGATGAACTGCGCCAGGGAGAAGGCCAGCACGAACTCGCCGTACGTGCCCGCCCCGGCCCGGGCCAGGACCACGATGAGCAGGGTGTGCAGGCCGTCGCGCACCCACTGGGCCGTGGCCAGGTGCAAAAACTTGCGCAGGATGGTGTGCTGGGCGCTCATGAAGGATTTTCCTTGGCGGGCCGGGGAGAAATGCCGTAGAAACGTCCGGCCGGACCGCGCCGTCATTTCACAGAACCATGCATCCGATCAAGACCGTCCTCCTGCTGCAGGACCTCCACCTGGGAGGCACGCAGCGCCACGCCGTGGAGCTGGCCAAACGGCTCGACCCAGCGCGCTTCGCCCCCGAGATCTGGACGCTCTTCTCGGGCGGCGGCTTCGCGGAGGAGGCCCGCGCCGCGGGGCTCACCGTGCGCGCCCTCTCGCCGGGCAACGCCGTGACGCCGCGCTCCCTGTGGGGCCTGTGGCGCGCCCTGCGCAGACACCGGCCGCAGGCGCTCCTGGCGCTTACGGTAACGCCCAACATCTGGGGCCGCGTCTTCGGCGCCCTGGAGCGCGTCCCGGCCGTGATCGCCAACTGCCGGGGCGGCGACGACTTCCACCGTCAGCACGAGGCCCTGCTCAAACCCCTTGCGCATCGTCACATCTGCAACGCCCAGGCCCTCAAGCGCACCTTGACGGAACGCTACGGCCTCCCGGATGAGCGCGTGGACGTGATCCCCACCGGTGTGGATACGGCCCGCTTTGCGCCCCGCCCCGGCGAGCGGGAGCCCGCCCCCGTGCTCCTTTGCCTGGCGCGCCTGGCTCCCGTGAAGGACCACGAGACCCTGGTGCGGGCCTTCGAGATCGTCCACAGGGAGCACCCCGACGCCAGGCTGCGGCTGGTGGGCGACGGCGAACTGCGCGAACGCCTGGCCGCGCGCCTGGCGTCCAGCCCCGCCGGGGGGCGCGTGGAGCTTCTGCCCGGCACGCCCGATCCGGCGGCCCACTTCGCCAGGGCCTCCCTGGCCGTGCTCTCCTCGGCCAACGAGGGCATGCCCAACGTGCTCCTGGAGGCCATGGCCATGGGGCTGCCCTGCGTGGGCACGGATGTCGGGGGCGTCGCGGAGGTGGTCCGCCACGGACGCACGGGCTTCGTGGTCCCGAGGGGCGACCCGGAGGCCCTGGCGCGCGCCCTCTCCGGGCTCCTGGCCGACGAGGGCCTGCGGGATCGCTTCGGCGCGGCCGGGCGGGAGACGGCCCTGGCCGAGCACAGCCTCGAGAGCGTGGCCCTGCGTCATGCAGAGGCCATCGAGCGCGCGCTGGCGCGTTGAGGTCCGCCCGGGACGCGCCCGGGACCTTATGCGGACCATCCCCTTTGGAGGTTTCACCCCCTGGCGTGTCTGGTCAGGAAGATGTCCAACTGGTTGGCGAAGGCCTCGCGGTCGCGGTTGCTCAGGGGCGGCGGTCCGCCGGTGGCCACGCCGCAGTCGCGCAGTTCGCTCAGGAGGTTGCGCATGGTCAGGCGGCTCTGGATGGTGTCCCTGGTGTAGAGTTCACCCCTTGGGTTCAGGGCGTGGGCGTCCTTGGCGATCACCTGGGCCGCCAGGGGGATGTCCGCCGTGATCACCAGGTCGCCCGGGGCGACGCGCTCCACGATGGCGGCGTCCACCACGTCGAAGCCCTGGCCCACGCGGATGGCCGAGATGTGTTCGGAATCGGGCGTGCGCAGGAACTTGTTGGCCACCAGGGTCAGGGGGATGCGCAGGCGCGCGGCCGCGCGGAAGAGGATCTCCTTGATGGCGTTGGGCAGCGCGTCGGCGTCGGCGTAGATGTGCATGGGGGGTATCCGTTGGCGAAACGCGGCATGGAGCAGGGAGACAGCCCCGCCAGGGGACCCAGGCCCCGTCTGCCCGGGCTGCGGTCAATCCGGGGCGCGGCCCCGTGGGTCACTGCGCGATGAGGTCGTGGAAGGAGCGGGCGTTGCGCGCGGTGTCGTAGAAATCCAGCACGCGGGCCTTGCCGTTCTCGGCCATGCGCACGGCCTCGTCGCGGTCGGCGGCGAGCTTGAGGATGGCCTCCGCCATGGCCTTGGGGTTCTTCTGCTGGATGAGGATGCCTGTCTCGCCGGTTTCGATCACCTCGCGGATGCCGCCCACATCGGTGGCCACCACGGGCACGCGGCTCACCAGGGCCTCCATGATCACGGTGGGCAGGCCGTCGCGGTCGCCGGTGGCGGAGATCTTGCTGGGCATCACGAAGATGTCGTGGCGGCCGATGAGTTCCGGCACGTCGCGGTGCAGGATGAAGCCGGGGAACTCCACCTTGTCCTCGATGCCCAGGCGCTTGGCCTGGGCGCGCAGCTTGCCCTCGATGGCGCCCGACCCGGCCAGGGTGAGGCGGAAGTCCACGCCGCGCTCCCTGAGCAGGCCGCAGGCGTCCAGGAGCACGTCGAAGCCTTTGGTCTTGACGAAACGCCCGATGGCGAGCAGTCGGAAGGGCTCGCGCATGGGCAGCTCCGCCGGGGCGGGCACGTCCCAGGAGAGCATGTTGCGCACCAGGTGGACGCGGTCCTTCTTCTCCCAGGTGAACTGGCGCAGGTAGTCCACGTTGAAGCCCGCGTCGGTGCGCACGAACTTGGCGTCCGCGATTTTTTCCTCCAGCGCCCCGTCGGGGGGGTAGATGTCGCCCGCGCGGCCGGTGAAGCTGAAGGGGATGCCCGTGAGCAGGGAGGCCGTCCAGGCGGCCGTTGCCGGACCGTTGGCCCAGCCCGCGTGGATGTGCTCCACGCCTGCCTGGGTGAAGAGCCGCGCCAGGTGGCACCCGGCCAGGAAGGCCCAGGCGTTCTCGCCGGTCTGCTCCAGGTCTCGCCAGAAGCGGACCAGCACTTTGCGGGCGGCGGCGCGCAGAAGGTCGGGGCGGTTCTTCCACCACCAGCGCACCGAGGAGAGGATGGGCAGGATGGAGGCGCAGCCCAGCCGGTGCACGGGGGCGCACTTGGTCTCCATGTCCTTGCAGACGTTGCGGCGCAGCCTTCCGTAGAGGGTGTAGACCTTCACGGGCATGCCCAGCTTGCGCAGGGCCGCCACCTCGCCGACCACGAAGGTTTCCGAGGGTTTGGGATACCAGAGGGTTACGTATGCTGTTCCGGACATATGGTTTCTGGCTACGCCTTCCGACCGTGGTTGCGGGGAGGCATTGGGTAGCATCCCGAAGCGAACTCCACAACAGATTTCGAGGCAGGGAGGCATGATGGGGACGCGACAGCGCATTTTCGGGGCTCACGAGTCGGCTGCGGGAGGGGTGGAGCGCGCCGTGGAGCGCATCCGCGCCGCCGGAGGCGACGCCTTGCAGCTGTTCACGCGCAACCAGCGCCAGTGGGAGGCCACGCCCGTGACTCCCGGCGAGGCCCAGGCCTTCGCCAGCGCCCTGGAGGACTGGGGGCCGCACCCCGTGGCCTCTCACGCCTCCTACCTGATCAACCTGGCCGCGCCCGGCGAGGAGTTGCGCGCGCGCTCCACGGCGGCCCTGGCGGCGGAACTGGAGCGCTGCCGCGTCCTGGGGATCGGCCTGGTGGTCCTGCATCCGGGCGCGCGCACGGGCTCGGGCCTGGAAGAGGCCCTGGACCGCGCGGCGGCGAGCCTGGATGCCGCGCTGGAGGCATCCGACGGGGAAGGCCCCCTGGTGCTCCTGGAGAACACGGCCGGACAGGGCTCCACACTGGGGGGCGACCTGGGCGATCTGGGGGCGATCGTCGAACGCTCCCGGCATCCCCATCGCCTGGGCCTGTGCTTCGACACCTGCCACGCCTTCGCGGCGGGCCACGACGTGCGTTCCCCGCAGGGGCTGGACGCGGCCCTGGCCCGGCTGGACGCCTCCCGGCTGCGCCTGGTGCACGTCAACGACAGCAAGGGGGCGCTGGGGTCGCGCCTGGACCGGCACGAGCACATCGGCCAGGGGGCCATCGGGCCGGAGGGCTTCGCGGCCGTGGTGAACCACCCCCTCCTGGCCGGGCTGCCCATGATCCTGGAAACGCACAAGGAAAAGGACCTGGCCGAGGACCGCATGAATCTGGCGGCCCTGAGGGCTCTCGTCGCTCCTGACAGCAAGGACCCAAAGCGTTCTTGACAAGCGCGCGCGGGGACAGGACAATCCCGGATCGGGTCGAGGACCCCGAACCCATCAAAGGAAGGACACCCGCATGACCATAAGCCTCATCGCAACCGTTGGCGACGACGCGGCCCGCCTGGACGCGTTCCTGGACTCCGTGGCCGCCCAGACGCGCAGGCCCGACGAGGTGATCGTGCTCTTGACGGGCCGCGCCGCCGGAGCCGAGAACATCGTGCGCGTGCACCCGCTGGGGGCCGTCTTCGCAAGCCTCCAGTCCCTGGCCCCGGAAGCCCTGGCGGCCCTGGCGCACGGCGAGGCGGTGGCCGTGGCCGACGCATCCGCCGTGCTGGCGACGGATTTCGTCGCCCGTGCTGGCGCGCTCTCGGGGCGGGACGCGGCGGTCTTCCCCTGCGAGCCCATGGCCGAGACCCTCGAAGAGGCCTGCCGTGCCAGCGTGGCGCCGTCCGTCGGGGGACGCTTCCTGGCCCTGGGCCGTCAGGCCTGGGAGATCGCGGCCGAGCGTCCCGGCTTCCTGACCCTGGACGCCGCGCACGCCGTGGCCGCCCTGGAGGATGCGGGGCTGGCGCCCCACGCCCATTCCGCGGCGGCCGCCCGGGTGCGCCTGGCCCCCGACGCCCGCTCGCTCTACCACGAAGGCCGCCGCGCCACCGAGGCCGACGGCCGGGCGCTGGCCAACACCAAGAGCCACCTTCTGCGCCTGGGCCTCTACGCTGCCGGGCTGGAGATGCTGCTCATGGGGTTCTGGCGGGCCGTATGGGTCCTGCCGGTGCTGGCGGCCTATGCGCTCTATCTGGCGGGCCCGGTGAAGGCCTACATGGCCGGGGGGCGCAGGCTTTGCCCCAAGGCAGTGGCCTTGATGGCCTGGATGCGCCTCTCGCAGGACGCCGGGCGCATCGTCGGCTACCTGTCCGGGCTCAAGAACGCCCACGAACTGCCCGAGGAGGCCCCGAAGCGGTGAGCGATCCCCGCGCCCGCCGCCTCGAAGGGCGAATCTAGGCCGTGGACTTGCGCTGGTCCGGGCTGGCGCTTCCGGCGCTCCTGCTGGCGGGGGCCGTGGGGCTGGGCGTGGGCATCGCCCTCCACCAGCCGCGCGCGCCCCTGAAGGCGGAGCGCGCCGAGGCCACGGCGCGTCCGGCCCAGCCCGGGGCCGCGCTCACGGCCTCTGCCGGGCCGGAGGGCGCGCCGTCCGGGATGTCTCCCGCGTCGGAGCCCGAAGCGCGTCCCGCGCCCGCACCCGTGCCCACTCCCGTGCCCACTCCCGTGGAAGTCGCCGTGGCGCGCTCCGGGCGGCTCGCCCCCGGTCCGGTGACGGACGCGGCCGCCAGCGCGCGGGCAGCGCGCCTCGGGCGCAGCGTGGAGATCGGCCAGGCCCAGCCGGAGCAGGCCCCTGCCCCCGAGGTTTCCCCGCCTCCCCCGGCCCAGGCGGCGGCCCTCGCGAGCGATGCCGTCGGCGCACAGGGAACGCCGTCCGTTGCAGAGAGCCCCGCAAGCCCCGACCCTGCCCCAGGGGCGGAGTCGCCGACGCCCGACGCCGCTTCTCCTCCTGCCGCGCCTGCGCCACAGGACGCCGCGCCCCGGCCCGCCGAACCCCCTCGCGGCGGCGCACCCACCGTGGCGACGCCCCCCGCGCCTGTTCCGGACGCGGAGGAGGCTCCTGCGGAGCGTGTCCGCCCCGGCGAACAGGGCAACGGCATGGCGGGCGACAAGAACGCTCCGCCACAAGAGACTCCGGGCGTCCCGGCCGTGGAACCCGCCGCTTCCGACGCGGAGCCTCCGGCTGTTTCGGGCGCGGCCGCGTCTCCCCCCTTGCCGGGGTCGCCTTTGGCCCCTGGCCCGGACGCCGCTTCAACTCCGGCTCAGGCTCCGTCTCAGACGCCTGCCCAGGCTCAAGCCCGGCCCGAAGCGTCCGTCAGGACCGAGGCGGCCAAGGGCAAGGCGCAGGGAGGCAAGGTGCTCGGGGTGCAGGTGGCGGTGAACGGGGACGAGGCGGTGGTGACCGTGCGCACGAGCGCCCAGCCCGAGAAGGTGGTGGTCTTCCAGGCCAAGGACCCGGCTCGCCTGGGCCTGGACATCCAGGGCGACTGGAATGCCGAGGGCGTGCGTTCCGGCGTGGTGGAGAGCGGTCCCTTCGAGCGCGTGCGCCTGGGCGAGCACCCCGGCAAATTCCGGGTGGTCCTGGTTTTCCGCGACAAGGAGGCCCAGGTCGCCGCGCCCAGGCTGGAGCCCGTGGCCGATGGCGTGCGCGTGCGCCTTGCCCTGCCCAGGGAGCGCCGGGTTCCTCCGGACTCCCGCCAGGACCCTGCCGGGGGGGAGGCGCCGCGCGAGGAGCCTTCCCGGGAGAAGCCGGACCGGCCCCAGGAACAGTGAAAAGGCGGAACAAGCCTTTGGCGCGGGCTTGCCGCTGGTGACAACGGGGGGCGATAGCTTTCGCGGTCGAGGGTAGGCGCGTCGATGCCGATGAGACGGCGTGTTGCCGCGGCGGGCCGCGAACGCCTTCGCGACCCTGCCGGGCAGCCGTCCCTGGCGTTGCACGGGCCCAGGCGAGCGCCGTGTCCGCGCCCGTAGCCGCAGGGCGGGCGGGGCGTGACCGGGCCGTCCGTGGCCCGGCGGAAGGTCGGCCTAGTGTTGCGTCCTCACAATCCTTTCATACGGATTGTCAAAGCAAGCATCTAAAACCATTGATTTTTTGTATAACACTTTCAGGTTTTCAAGGTCCCGACACTAGCCCTTGGCGGCGGACGAGCCCGCCTGGGACGTAGCCTCGGACATGAGCCTCGCCAGTTCCTGCTGGAGCGCGGCCAGTTCCGTCTCGAGTCCCTTCACCATGCCCTGTTTCGCGCCGTCGGGCAGGCGGCTCTGCTGGACGGCGGCGATCTTCTTCTCCAGTTCCTCGATCTTCTTCTTGATGCGCTCGATGGGGTCCTGGCTTTCGGAGGAATCCCCGGAGCTTTCGCCCTTGGCTTTGGCCATGATGCGCGAAAGCTCCTTGGCCGTGTCGGAGATGCTGGCCGTGTCGCCGCCGGAAGTCCCCTGGGTCTGGTTGGCTTGCGCGCGGGACGAGGCGTCCTCTTCCCGGGCCTTGCCGAGGGTCTCCAGGGGGGATGCGCCGTAGCCGTATGAAGAGAGTGAGGAGATTGCGGTCATGGCTTATCCTTTGCTTCCTTGCGCGGCCGCAGCCGCCTGGATTCGGGGTGGGAAGAATCTTCCCCTGCGGGACGCAAAGCAGGGTCCGTGCCAGTGACAAGGTTTCACCGCCGGACAGGAAGCGGACGACAGGTCAGGCGGAGTGCGTGACTGAACGAAGGGGCAGGTCTTGTTCCGGGCAGGTGAGGGTGTGGCGGCTTGAACGCGCCCGGCGAGGGCAGGCCATCATTTTCCGAGGGCGGCTACACCGCCCGGGCGAACCGCTGCGTCGTGCCCGGCGTCCGCGTCGTCTACGCCGTCTGCGGCGAGAAATAAGAAGGCCGGGCATGGCCCGGCCTCGAAGGAACGCTGAAGGGTCCGCCTACTGGACGGACTCGGGCTGGGGTTTGGGCTTGCGGGGCACGATGATCACCCGCTTCATGGGACCCTCGCCCTTGGAGCGGGTCTGGATGGTCTCGTCGGACTGCAAGGCCAGGTGGATCACCCGGCGGTGGTACGAGCTGAGCGGCTTGGTGGACTGGGAGCGCCCCAGGTTCCTGGCCTTGTCGGCAAGGTAGAGCGCCATGCGGCGCAGGTTGTCGTCCTGTTTTTCGCGGTATTCGCCGGTGTTGATCTGCACGCGCACAGGCGATGTCCAGGCCCGGGCCACGATGCGGTTGGCCAGGTACTGGAGGGCGGCCAGGGTCTGGCCCTCCCGGCCGATGAGCAGGCCGGAGTGTTCCTCGTCCAGGACGCTCACGCTCACGCGGGCCGCGCTGCCCTCGATGCGCATGGCGGGCTCCTGCTCCAGGATGGGCGTGAGGAGCTTCTTCATCACCTCTTCGGTCAGGGCGAGCAATTCCGGCGAGGCCGGCGTGTCGTCGTGGATTTCGGGGAATTCGTCGTCCCTGGCGTCGAGGGCCGCGTCGTCGCGGGGCACGCCCTGACGGGGGGCGGACTGCCGGGGGCGACGCTCGCCGCGCTCGCGCCGGGGCTGGCGCGCCGGGGTTTCGGCGTCCTGGGCTTCGGGCAGGTCGCCGGAAGCGGACTGGGGCTCGCGCCGTTCCTGGGGCCGGGAGCCGTTGCGGGGGCGTCCGCCCTCGCGGCGGCCTTCGGGGCGCTGCCCGTTGCCGCGCTCCCGGCGGTTGTCGGACTGGCGGGCCGATTCCTGCCGGTGGGCCTCCGAGGGGGCGGCCTCCTGGGGGGCATCCCCCGCAACAGGGGCCTCGGGCGCGTCCTGCGTCTGGGGGGCCGGCTCGGGCTTTGCGGCTTCCTGGCGCTGGGGCCTGGCGGCCTCGGGCCGTGTCGCGGCGGCGCGTTCGCGTCCGGCCTTGGCCTCCTGTTCGAGGAGCGCGGCCAGGGCCGGATCGACGCGGCGGCGGGCCTTGATCTGGGCCTTCTTCTTGCCCACGAGGCCGAAGATGCCGGTGGAGCCTCCGCTGACGATCTCCACCTCCAGCTTGTCGCGTTCCACGGCGAAGAAGCGGCAGGCTTCGCCGATGGCGTCGTCCACTGTCTTGCCGGTGAACGTGTTGAAGTCGCTCATGGCTTCTCCCTACGCCTTCTTGGCCTGTGCGGGCGCGCTCCCCTTCATGAGCATCCCCTGCTGGGCGATGGAGAGCACGTTGTTCACGAGCCAGTAGATCACGAGGCCGGAAGGGAAGTTGAGGAACATGAAGGTGAACACCACGGGCATGAAGAGCATGATTTTGGCCTGGGTGGGGTCGCCCACGGGGGGGGACATCTTCTGCTGGATGAACATGGTCGCGCCCATGATCAGGGGCGTGATGTAGTAGGGATCCTTGGCGGAGAGGTCGGCCAGCCAGGGCAGGTCGGTGAAGGGCACCTTGGCGATGAAGGCCGCGTGGCGCAGTTCGATGGAGTTGAGCAGAGCCTGGTAGAGGCCGAAAAACACGGGGATCTGCACCAGGATGGGCAGGCAGCCGCCGGCGGGGTTGACCTTGTAGGTCTTGTAGAGCTGCATGAGCTCTTCGTTCATCTTGGTGCGGTCTTCGCCGTGCTTTTCGCGGATGGCGGCCATGAGGGGCTGGAGCTGGCGCATCTTCTCCATGGACTTGTAGCTCTTCTGGGAGAGCGGCCAGAAGGCGGCCTTGATGAGCACCGTGAGGATGATGATGGCAATGCCGTAGTTGTGCACGTAGCCGTAGAGGAAGTGCAGCAGCCACAGGCAGCCCTCGGCCAGGATGTGGAACCAGCCGTAGTCCAGGGCGGCCTTGAGGTTGCCGGGGACCTGCTCCAGCATGGACCGTTCCTTGGGGCCGAGGTAGTAGCTGTTCTGCACCTTCACGGGCGTTCCGGCGGCCAGTGAGATGTTGTCGCGCTCGGCTGCCAGGCGGGTGACGCCGTCCACGTGCTGGAGCTTGAGCAGGGCGGAACCGGCCGGGATGAGGGCGGAGATGAAGTAGTTGCTCTCCACGGCGGCCCACTGGCCGGAATCGACCAGCTTGCCTTCCTTGAGTCCGTCCAGGCCGGTGATCTCCTCAAGGCTCTTGGTGTAGAAGGCGGCGCGGGTGGGGTTGTAGTTGTCCTCGCCGCCGGTGAGGCTTCCGGCCGCCAGGGTGAAGGCCAGCTTGGAGACCTGAGGAGCCTGGGAGACCAGGGTGACGGCCTCGTCGATCTCGTACTTGTCGGCGTGGAAGGTCAGCTCGCGCTTGATGGTCAGGCCGCCCGCAGTCCCGGTGAAGGTGAGGGTGGCGGAAGCGCCGGGGGCCAGGGTGGTGTCCTTGGCGTCGGTGGTCCAGGCGGCGTCGCGCCAGGAGGCCTTGCCGTCCACGATGAGCCCCATGGGGGCCTTGGACGCCGCCTGGGCGGAGACGAGGTCCATGTTGGGGGAGTTCTGGGCCAGGGAGAGCTTGTACTTGGCCAGCGTGAAGTGCTGGAGCACGCCGCCGGAGGTGAGCAGGGTGGCCTTGTAGAGCGGGGTGCTGACCACGATGGGCGAGCCGGGGAGGGGCTCCGCCTGGGCCATGGACGGGTCGGGCTTGGCGGCGGGCTTGGTGTCCGTCTTCTGGCCCTGCTGCTGGGCCTGCTGATCCGGAGCCTTCTGGATCATGGCGTTCTGGGGGAAGAAGTATTGCCAGGCGATGAGGACGCCAAGGCACAGGGCGATGGCCAGCAGAACGCGCTTGTTGTTGTCCATGGAATACGTCCTATTTCGCGGCGTGCCGCGTGCCCGGGCGCGAGAACGCGCCACGGCAGAAGGTTTGTGGGACGGGATCGAGGCCGGGAGCGCAAAGGGGTTGGCAGCGCAGGAGGCGCCAGACGGTCAGGACAGACCCCCGCAAGGGGCCATGGCGGAGCAGCGCCTCGCGGGCGTACTCCGAGCAGGATGGAATGAACCGGCAATGCCCAGGAATCAAAGGAGAAAGGCAGTACCGATACACGGCGATGAACGCCAACAGAAGCCTTTGCATAGTATCCCGAACCGGGCCTCGCGGCCCGGATTGTGGGTCCTTCGGACCCGTCCGGCCGGGCTTCAGGCGTCGGGGCGGCTTGCGTTGCGGTTCCGTCGGGCCTGGATTTTCTCAAGTACCGGCTCGAGGTCCTCGGTGAGGAGCTTGAGCGTCAGGCCGTGCACGTCCAGTTGTTTCTTGGGAACCGCCACGATGTCGATGCCGCCCGGAATCGCCGGGCCGTGGAGCCGGAAGAATTCCCTCAGAAGCCGCTTCACCCGGTTGCGCGTGGGGGCATGCCCCACTTTCCGGCTCACGGCCATCCCCAGCCTCCAGGGGCCGGGGTCTGGCCGGTCGAGCACGAAAAGCAGAAAGCCCCGCGAATGGTGGCGCCAGCCCCGCTCGTAACAGGCGAGGAAGTCCGAGCGCCTTACCAGGTGGAGGGACTTGGGAAAACCTAGGCGCCCAGGCGTTTGCGACCCTTGGCGCGGCGGCGGCGGATGATCGCCCTGCCGTTCTTGGTCCGGGAGCGCACCAGGAAGCCGTGGGTGCGTTTGCGCCTGGTGTTGTGCGGCTGGTATGTTCTCTTGCTCATGCATGGTCTCCGTCGTGTCGGGGTGAAAAATGGAACTTGGCTTCATAGCCTCGATCGGCCTGGGTGTCAAGGGGAGCTTACATCCAGGACACTAGACTTGCCCCTGCCCCGGCGGTAAAGCCCCTGAGGAGTAAAGCCCTGCAACCCTTCTGTCAACAAGGACAAGCCATGCATCCGAAACTCAATGAGCATTACCTCGCCCGTCTGGAGGAGACCGCAAAGGCCCTGCGCAAGAACAACTTCGCCGCCCACGTGGCCGCCGACATGCAGCAAGCCAAGCAACTGGTCCTGAACACCCTCATCCCGCAAATACAGCCCGGCTCCGTGGCCTTCGGCGGCTCCATGACCATCACCGAGTCCGGACTCTACGAGCAGGTGAAGGCCCTGCCCGGGCTCGCCTTCTTCGACACCTACAACTACGCCCTGCCCCCGGCCGAGATGATCGAGCTGCGCCGCCAGGCCCTGCTCTGCGACCTCTTCATCACCTCCACCAACGCCGTCACTGCCCAGGGCGCGCTGGTGAACCTGGACGGCACAGGCAACCGCGTGGCCGCGCTGACCTTCGGCCCCAAAAAGGTGATCGTGCTGGCGGGGCGCAACAAGATCTGCCCCGACGAATACGCCGCCATGGAGCGCATCCGCGACGTGGCCGCCCCCGTGAACGCCGCAAGGCTCTCCCGCAAGACCCCTTGCACCGCCACCCACCGCTGCGAGGACTGCCCCTCGCCCGAGCGCATCTGCAACACCTGGACGATCCACGTCAAATGCGCCCCCAAGGAGCGCACCACCGTGATCCTGATCAACGAGGAACTGGGCTTCTAGAACCCCGCCACCGGGAGACAGGGCCGGATTTTCGTTGTATGGTCCGGCCGTGCTCTCGGCGGCAGCGGGCCATTCTGGGCGCTCCACGAACCACCGCGCCCGGCGGGGCGTTCCGGCCGGACTGCCCGCCGGGCGTCTTCGGGCCGGGGAGACGCCGCCGCGTCCGGCCCGAGGCGTAACCAGGCGGAACAAAACCGCGACCGGAGGAAGCATGAAGGTGCTGGCCATCAACGGCAGCGCGCGCAAGGACGGCAACACCGCCATCCTGGTGCGCGCCGTGTTCGAGGAACTGGAGACCGAGGGGATCGAGACGCGCATGGAGCAGCTCCACGGCCTGAAGCTCTCGGGCTGCGTGGCCTGCTACGAATGCTTCAAGCGCAAGGACAGGCGCTGCGCCGTGGCCAAGGACGCCTTGAACGGGCTCGTCGAGGCCATGCTGGAGGCCGACGGAATCATCCTGGCCTCGCCCACGTATTTCGCCGACGTCACGGCGGGCCTTCGCGCCGTCATCGAGCGTGCGGGCATGGTGGCCCGCGCCAACGGCGACATGTTCGCGCGCAAGGTGGGCGCGGCCGTGGTGAGCCTGCGCCGGGGCGGCGGCATGCAGACCTTCAATTCCCTCAACGCCTTCTTCTTCATCAGCCAGATGATCGTGCCCGGTTCGAGCTATTGGAACTTGGGTTTCGGGCGGGACATCGGACAGGTGGAAAGCGACCAGGAAGGCATGAAAACCATGCGCGATCTGGGCCGGAACATGGCCTGGCTCCTGAAGAAACTGGCATGCTGAACCTCGCGTCGTGGGCCGCGCCGCCCGACAGGACGCGGACATCGGGAGTTTGACCCATGCGCAAGACGGTTTTCCCTCTCGCGGCGTTCGCGCTGCTGGCCCTCCTCGCGTTCTCTGCGGCGTCCCTCGCCGCAGGGCCCGTGCACAAGGTCACCGTGTCCGGCGAGCACGGCAATCTTGTCGGAAAGGTCGAGGAAGACGCCCCCAGGACCTACAGTTTCACGGGCACGTTCTCGCTCGCCGCCGCATCGAAGCCCCGCTTCGCATCCGGCGGTTTCAAGCTGGTCCTGGTGTTCTACCGGGACGGGATCAAGGTGGACGAAGTGCAGCCGCCCATGCGTCTGGTGGGCTCCATGTACACGGTGGAGCGGTTCCACTTCCGCCTCTGCTGCGAGTTCACGCGCGTTGGGTACGAGCTGAGGTGACGCCCGGGCCGCGTGCCGACTCCTTCGGAACACCCTGGCGGGGCGCTCAATGCCTGGATGAAGGCTAGGCCATGCAGCGGCGTACGAAGGCCGCCACGGCCGCCACGGCCGCGCGCGCGGGAGGGGTGGCGGACAGGGGGTTCTGCGCCGCGCAGCCGTGCAGCGCGCCCAGAAGCCGCAGGGCCTGCACTTCCACGCCCGCCCGGGTGAGCAGGCGGGCGTAGCGCTCGCCGTCGTCGCGCAGCACGTCAACCTCGGCCGTGAGCACCAGGGCCGGGGGAAGACCCTTGAGGGCTTCCGGATCGGCGCGCAGCACCGAGGCCGTGTCCTGCCGTTTGGCGGCCTCGTCCGGGCAGTACTGGTCCCAGTACCAGCGCATGGCCCGTCGGGTCAGGTGCGGTCCGTCGGCGAAGCGCTCGTAGGAGGGCGAATCGCAGGCAGCGTCTGTGACCGGATAGACGAGCGCCTGGCAGCGCAGGTCCGGCCCTCCCCGGCGTTTCGCCAGGATGGCCGTGGCGGCGGCCAGGTTGCCGCCTGAGCTGTCGCCGCCCACGGCCAGGCGTGAGGAGTCCAGGCCCAGGACTTCGCCGTGCTCGGCCAGCCAGGAGACCACGGCGTGGCATTGTTCCAGGGCCACGGGGTAGCGCGCCTCGGGGGCGCGGGCGTAGCGCACCATGACCACGGCCATGTTGAGGGCCTGCATCAGGTCGCGCCCGAGGCGGTCGTGGGTGTCGGGGCTGCCCAGGACCCATCCGCCGCCGTGCATGTAGACGAGCGCCGGGAGCCTGCCCTGCGCGCCCGTGGGGCGCAGCAACCGCACGGGCACGGGGCCCGCGGGGCCGCCGGGGATGGTCACGTCGTCTGATAGGGCGCGGGGCTTGTCCACGGGCTGGGCCTGGGCGGTTTCGAGTCCCTGGCGGGCCACGTCCACGGGGAGGGTGTCCACGGGGGGCTGGTTGGCGTCCTGACGGGCCTTGAGCCACGCGGCGGTGACGGGGTCCAGGGCGAAGTCCTGAGGTGCGGAGTGCTGGGTCATGCTGTGCTTCCTGTGGTCCTGTGTTCTTCCGTGAGCTTACCGCGAGCGGGTCTCCCCGCCAAGCCCCCCCCCGGGGCGTGCGCGCCTCCAGCAACGCGAAAGGCCGCGAGGAGAACCTCGCGGCCTTGTTATTGCGCGCAGTCTTGCGGGCTAGTAGCTGGGCTTGAACTCGTCGCGGCGGTTCTTGGCCCAGGCGGCCTCGTTGTTGGCCGGATCGAGGGGGCGTTCCTTGCCGTAACTCACGATGGAGAGCTTGGCGGTGGGCACGCCCAGGTTGACGAGGTAGTCGGCCGCAGCGCGGGCGCGGCGCTCGCCCAGGGCGAGGTTGTACTCGGCGGTGCCGCGCTGGTCGCAGTGGCCCTCGATCACGAGCTTGATCTCGGGGTACTGCTTGAGGATCTCGGCCTTGCGGGTCAGGGTCTGGCGCGCTTCGGGCTTGAGGTCGTAGCGGTCGAAGTCGAAGTGGATCATGGTGCCCAGTTCGCCGGCCACGCGGCCCAGTTTCTCACGCAGCTCGCGCTCGCGGGCGAGGCGCTCGCGCTCCTGCTCTTCCCAGTTGTCCTTGTCGGGGCCTGCCACCTGCTTCTTGGCGCAGCCGAAGCTCAGAAGGGACATGCACAGGATCGCCATGACGGCCAACAACAGTCTGTTCTTCATTTGGATTTTCCTCCTCTTGCGGTACTCGACGGTGCCACCCTCTACCGCGTTACGTCGGGCGATGAAAAAAAACACACGCGTCCGACGGGGGCAACACATACTCCCTTGCATAAAAAAGGCAAGCGCCGCGCCGCCTCCGGGGAGAAAAAGGGTTCTCCCGGATGCGGCGCGGCGCGACACATCATTCCTTGGGGGCCACGGGGCTGAAGGCGGGCATGATGGCGTCGCCTTCGCCGGTGGGAATTTGCACCGCGCCGTCGCCGTTGCGGGTGGTCAGATAGAGCTTCTTGCCTCCGCCGCGGCTGGAGGAGAAGGCGATGAAGTAGGAGTCCGGCGCGAAGGTGGGGTTCTCGTCGGAGCCAGGGCCGAAGCTGCACTGTTTTTCCGTGTCGGTGGCCAGCTCGTAGACGAAGATGCGGTGTCCGCCCGCCTGCTTGGAGTAGGCCACGTACTTGCCGTCGGGGCTCATGGCGGGATTGGTGTTGTATCCGGACTTGGAGGCGCGGCGCACGGAGCCCGAGGCCAGATCCTTCACGAAGACGTTGGGGTTGCCCAGCCTGTCGGAGACGAAGGCCATGAGGTTGCCGGACTGGTCGAAGCTGGGGGACACGTCGATGGAGGAGTCGGCCACCAGGGTGGAGGCGGTCTGCTTGAAGGAGCTGTCCAGGGCGTAGATGTCGGTGTTGTGGCGGATGTTCAGGGCCACGGCCACGGTGCCGTTGGGCATGAAGTGGGGGCTGATCACGGTGGAGGAGGGCAGGGTGAAGACGTTGGCCTTGCCGCCGCTCCAGATGCCCAGGTAGTGCGAGGTGGAGCCGATGAGCGTGAAGCAGATGCGCCCGCCGTCCCAGGACCAGGCCGGGGAGATGGCCATGCCCAGGTCGCCGTAGCGGGTCACCTGGGCCAGGTCGCGGCCCATGGCGCCCACCATCCAGATGTCCTTGCCCTTGCCGGAGGGCTTCACGAAGGCCAGCTTGGACTTGAAGATGGTGCCCTGTCCCGTGAGCAGGGCCATGAGCTCCATGCAGAAGCGGTCGGCCACCTCGGGGAGCTGGTCGCGCGTGACCCCGGCGTAGGCCTTGCCCAGGAGCATCTTCTGGGAGAACACCTCGTAGGCGCGCAGTTCAACGTCGCCCAGGCCCTTGCCGGGCTTCCACACCGAGGTGACCACCAGATCCACCTTGGCCAGGGTGAAGGGCTTGAAGTCGATCTGGTCGGCCTTGGGTCCTGAAAGGGTCGCGCCGCCCAGGATGTCGGAGTCGCTCATGATCTTGAGGAAGGGCATGAACGCGAGGTTCTTGCGGATGAGCTCGTTGAGGTACTGGGCGTCCGTGGGCAGGTTGCCGTCGCCGAAGGGCTTGGACTGCACGATGTTCATGCGAGCCTGGCCAGGCCCCTGGATTTCGATGGCCAGGGTGTCCTGGGCGAGGGCGTCGGCGGCCAGGGCCAGCGAGAGGAGCGTCGCGAGGGCGCAGGCGAGGAAAGCGCGGTTTCGAGCCATGTCAGCGTTTTTCCTGTGAGTTGAATGTCAGTTCCAGCTTGCCCAGGTTCGCGGAGGGCGGCTTGGGCAGGTTCTCGGTGTCCTGGATGGCGCGCAGGGCCGAGTTGTCGAAATCCGTCCTGCCGGAGGACGAGACGAGACGGACCGATTGGATACGCCCATCGCGGTCGATTTGCAATTCCACCACGCAGACCAGCTTCAGGTTGGTGAACTGCGGGAAGCGCCAGTTCTGCTTGATGAGCTTTTCCACGATGCCGCCGTAGACTGCCTCGGACGTGCCCGTGCCGCCTCCTGCCGTGCCGCCGCCCCCGCCGCCTCCGCCGCCCTGTCCGGCCTGGCGGCGCAGCTTCTCCAGCTCCTGGGCCACGGTGTTGGAGCCCGAACCGCTCTTGGACTTGGCGTCCTTGAGGGCTTGGTTGAGCACGTCCTGGCGCTCGCGCGTCGCGCGGTCGGCGGCGTCCTTGGCTGCCTTGTCCTTGGCCGCCTTGTCTGCGGCAGCCTTGTCGGCCGCGTCCTTGGCGGCTTTCTCGGCGGCGGCCTTGTCCTTGGCGGCCTTGTCGGCGGCCTCTTTTTCGGCCTTATCCTTTGCAGCCTTGTCGGCGGCCGCCTTTTCGGCCGCCTCCTTGGCTGCCTTTTCCCGGGCTGCCTTCTCGGCGGCGATGCGGGCGGCCTCGTCGGCAGCGGCCTTCTCGCGGGCTGCCTTCTCGGCCTGGGCCTTCTCTGCGGCAGCTTTTTCCGCAGCGGCCTTTTCGGCGGCCACCTTGCGCGCGGCCTCGTCGGCAGCGGCCTTCTTTGCGGCGTCCTCGGCGGCCTTCTTGGCGGCCGCCTCCTGCTGGGCCTTGGCGGCCGCCTCGTCGGGCTTGGGCGGCTGGGGGATCTTCTCGGCCTCCTTGGGGCCAGGAGGCTGGGGCGTGTCGGGCTGGCCGGGCTGGCCGGGGCCTTCCCAGCCGGGGGCCGCGTCGGGCTTGGCGGCCGGCCCGGCGAGTCCGGGATCGAGCATCTCGAATTCATAGACCGGGATGTCCAGGCGGATCTTTCGCATCTCCAGGTTGGAGAGCAGGATGCCGCCCAGCACCACGGTGAGGTGCAGGAAGACGGAGAAGAGCCAGCTCAGATAGCGCATGGCGTCAGAAGGCGGATGTCCGGAAGTGGGTCATTTTTTCGGACGGCCCTGGGGTTTCTCTTCCTTCACGGCCTCGGGCTCGGCCACCATGCCGAGCTTGTCCACGCCCGCTCCCTTGAGCGAGCCCATCACGCGCACCACCGTGCCGTAGGGCACGTCCTTGTCGGCGCGAAGGAAGAGGAGCTTCTTCTGGTCCGTGACGAGACGGCGCACGTGCTGGGCCAGGTCGTCGAAGGAGACGGGATATTCGTCGAGGTAGAGCGAGCCGTCCTTCCTGATGGTCAGCACGAGGTTCTCGGAGGTCTCGGGCAGGGTGGTCACGGTCTGCGTCTTGGGCAGGTCCACCTCCAGGCCCTGGGTCATCATGGGCGCGGTGACCATGAAGATGATCAGCAGGACGAGCATCACGTCCACGAAGGGCGTGACGTTGATCTCCGCGAGGAAGCCGTCTCCGCCCCCTCCCGTGGCCATGCCCATGCTAGTAGTCCTCCCGGGTGCGGGCGCGTGGCGCTGCGGGGGCTTCGGCGCGGGCGGGCTGCTTGGGGGCCCAGCTCACTTCGCGCTGGATGCGGTTGAGGAAGGCCCCGGAGAAGCCGATGAGCTCGCGCTCGATGTGGCGGATGTAGCCCAGGAAGAAGTTGTAGGCCAGGGTGGCGGGGATGGCCACGCCCAGGCCGATGGCCGTGGCCACCAGGGCCTCGGAGATGCCGGGGGCCACGGCGGCCAGCGCGGCGGACTGCTGCAGGCCGATGGAGTGGAACGAGTTCATGATGCCCCACACCGTGCCGAACAGGCCGATGAAGGGCGTGGCGTTGGCGCAGGTGGCAAGGAACGACAGGCTCTTGGTGAGCATGCCCAACTCCGTGGACACGGCCTGGCGCAGGGTGCGGCGGATGTTGTCCATGGCCACTCGGGACTTCTCGGCGGGTTCGAGGTCCGCCTCTTCCATGCGCATGAGTTCCTCGAAGGCCTGGAGGCCCACGGCGTAGCAGGGCGAGGCCTTGTTCTGGCTCACGGCGCGCATGGCCATCTTGAGGTTCTCCGACTCCTGGAAGATCCTGGCGTCGCGGGCGGCTTCCTTGCGCGCGGAACTGAGCGTGAAGAGCTTGATGAAGATGATGCTCCAGCTGGCCAGGGACATGGCCACCAGCACGGCCATGACGAACTTGACCGTGGGAGTGGCCTTCATGAGCATTTCCAGGATGCCCCCTTGGGGCGTCAGCGTGTCGAGCATGGGATCACCTGAGTGGTTTGGTTCATTGGTCCAGCAGGAGCCTGACCAGCAGGGGCAGGGCCTCCTCGGCCCCGGCCGCGACGGCGGCGTCGCACAGGGGGGCCAGGCGCGAGGCCGCGAGGTTGATCTCGGCCAGTCTGCCGCCCTGCTGCCGGGTAAGCTGCGGCAGGACGTTGGCCGGGGCCACCTCGCAGGAGGTGCCCACGATGAGCGCAAGCTCCGCGCCGGAGGCCAATTGACCGCTTTTGTCGAGGGCGTCAAGGGGAATGGGCTCCCCGAAGAACACCACGTCCGGGCGCACCACCGCGCCGCAGCGCTCGCAGAGCCAGGGGGCCGTCTCCGGAGTGACCTCCATGGCCCGGGCCGCGTCCTTGGGGGCCTGGCAGCCGTTGCAGCGCCAGCTGGCCATGGTTCCGTGGAATTCCACCACGTTCACCGATCCGGCCCGCTGGTGAAGGCCGTCGATGTTCTGGGTGACGACGCCCTGCACCATGCCGGCCTGCTCCAGTTCGGCCAGGGCGGCGTGGGCCGGATTGGGCCGGGCTGCGGCCATCACGTCGCGGGCGTCCAGGATGAAGCGCCAGGCCTCGGCGGGGGAGTTCTCCAGCGCCTCGGCCGTGGCCACGCGCATGGGATCGTAGCGCGACCACAACCCGCCCGGGCTGCGAAAGTCCGGGATGCCGCTGGGGACTGATATGCCTGCCCCGGTCAGGACGAGCACCTTGCCGGAGGAAGGCCAGAGCCTTGCGATGCGTTCGACTGCTTCTTTCATGGAAGGGGGAGCCCCGTCTTCTGGGCGTGCCGCCGCATGGCGTTGCATCGCCCACGGCGGCTGCTAGCAGATTGCCCCGGTGCTGCAAAGGGGCGCGCCGCGCCGGGTGCGGCCCGTTGCGGGGCTTTTGGCGGGGTGGATACGATAACAGCGGGGAATCCCTCCCGTTTTCGCCGAAGGGATTCCCAGATTAAAAGGTGTTCATGAACCGGCATCCGCGCGGTCCCCGGAAGCGTCCCGGGCGGCGTGCTCCCCGGCGGCGGGGCCGGAGCCGCCTTCAGGCCCGCTCTCCGCGCCGCCGTCGGGGGGCGTCCCCGGGGCCGCGTCCGATTCCGGGGGCGCAGGCGGCGTCCAGGGCTCGGGGGGCAGGCCCTTGTGGCGCGCGAACACCAGGAAGCCCGTGTGGGCCACCATGCGGTCTTCCGGGCGCAGGCGGTCGGCCACGGGCTTGTAGCGCCGCAGCATGATCTCCAGCACCTCCACGTCGTCGAACTCGGAGGTCTCCAGACCGCGCAGCAGGTCGGAAATCTGGTTTGTGGTGGGCAGCAAAAAGCCGACGGGCGCGCCGGGGCAGACGGCCCTGGCGACGTGTTCCAGGCAGTCCGAGGGCTCGCGAACGTCCAGGAAGAGGGCGTCGGCCCCGCGGGCCTCCTCGGGGAAGCCTTCCTCGCTCACGTCGCGGGTGAAGAAGCTCACGCGCTGGGCCAGGCCGTTGCGCTCCAGGTTTTCGCGGGCGAGCTTGGAGAACTCGGCGCGCTTCTCGCAGGTGTAGACGCGGCCCGAATCGCCCGCCATCCAGGCCAGGGCCGTGGTGAGCCCCCCCGAGCCGGAGCCCGCCTCGATGATGCGCCGCCCCGGACCGGCCCCCAGCTTGAGCAGCACGTAGCCGATCTCCTTGGGGTACATGATGGTGGTCAGGCGCTTCACGCCCTTGATGCAGTCGTGCAGGGTGGGCTTGAGGATGCGGTAGGGGTGTCCCTTGTGGGTGCGCACGCAGGCCCCGAAGCCCGCCAGGGCCACCTCGTCCATTTTGAGCAGGCCCTCCTGGGTGTGGAAGGCCTGGACGGGGTCCAGGGGCCGAAGATAGCGCTTGCCCTCGGGGCTTATGAGCAGTACCAATTCACCGGTTTGGATCATGCCGGAAACATTCCTTCTTCATCGTGTGGCAAAGCGCGCCACTGTGTCCCCCTCGGCCGTCCCTGTCAAGCGGAGGACCTCCCGTGAGAGCTGAATCGCAGGGCCTCGTCTTCGGCCCGGTGCGTTCCGGCCGCCTCGGCGCGTCCCTGGGGCTCGACCTGCTCGGGGCCAAGATCTGCACCTTCGATTGCCTCTACTGCGAAGCCGGGGCCACCCGCGCCCTTACGGCCGCCAGGCGACCCTACGTGCCCGCCGCCAGGCTCCTGGGCGAGCTGGCGGCCTGGCTCTTCGAGCCGCACCCGCCCTTCGAGGTGGTCACGCTGGGCGGCATGGGCGAGCCCACCCTGAACACCGACATGGGGCAGATCATCGAAGGCGTGCGCGAGCTCTGCCCGGGCGTCCCCGTGGCCGTGCTCACCAATTCGAGCCTCATGGCCGACCCTGACGTGCGCCGCGACCTCTGCCTGGCCGACATGGTGCTGCCCTCCATGGACAGCCTGATGCCCGCGGAGTTTCTCCAGGTGAACCGCCCGCTGCCTGGCGCGTCGCTCATGGACATCCGCAAGGGGCTCCTCACGTTCCGCCGCCAGTTCGCGGGCAAGCTCTTTCTGGAAGTGCTCCTGCTGGCGGGCATGAACGATTCGGCCGAGAATCTGGCGCGGCTGGCGGCCTTCACGGCCGAGCTGGCCCCCGACCGCGTGGACGTGACCACCATGAGCCGGCCCGGGGCCTATCCCCAGGCCCTGCCCGCTTCCCCCGCCACCCTGGCCCGCTTCCGCGAGGCCCTGTGCGGGGAGGCCCACCCCCTGGCGGCAGGGCCGGAAAAGACGGCGCAGTTCGCGCCGCCACTGGACAACGAGGGCTCCCGGCGTTTAGAGGCCCTTGGCATGAGGGTCCTCGATTCCCTTGCGCGCAGGCCCCAGACGGCATTGTCGCTGGCGGCGGCTCTGGGCGCGGGGGAGGCGGACCTGGCAAATTTACTGGACGACCTTTCGGCGCGCGGCCTGGTGAAGGCAGTGACCCTGGGCGGCGAGACGTTCTACTCCCGCGTCGGACGCTGACCGCCGGAAGGTCCGGACTTTTTCGTCTTTCAACCGCGCCGGCGCGTGGGGCCATTCGCCCGCCCGGCGTCAACGGACGCCCGATCCGGGCGTCGCCGGACCAACGGCCCCGAGGGGCCGCCCCGAAGCGCCGCGCTCGAGCGCGGCCGCGCGGGCCGTCCGGAAAGGAGCTTTCATGGCTGCGAAGAAACGCAGACACAAGATGTTCATCTCCGTTCTCCCCGGAGAAGAAGTGGAGGTGGCGGTCACCGTGGACGGGGCGCTCCACGAATACTACGTGGAGATGACCCACCAGGCCAAGACGCGCGGCAACATCTACAAGGGCCGCATCCACAACGTCGATCCCTCCCTTCAGGCCGCATTCATCAACTACGGGGCCGAACGCAACGGCTTCCTGCAGATCGACGAAGTGCACCCCGAATACTACCTGGAAGACGCAACGGGCCACAAGGGCAAGTATCCGCCCATCCAGAAGGTGCTCAAGAAGGGCCAGGAAGTGCTGGTGCAGGTGGTGAAGGAGCCCACGGGCAACAAGGGGGCCTTCGTCACCAGCTACCTTTCGCTGCCGGGGCGCTACTTCGTGCTCACGCCCGGGCGCGAGCAGAAGGGCATCTCGCGCAAGGTGGAGGACGACGAGGAGCGCAAGCGCCTCAAGGAGATCGCCTCCGGAGTGAAGCTCGACGAGGGCATCGGCATCATCGTGCGCACGGCCTCCATCGGGCAGTCCAAGGCGGCCCTGGAGCGCGACGTGAGCTACCTCAAGCGCCTCTGGAAAGAAGTGCGCGCCAAGGGGGCCAGCGTGGCCACCCCGGCCATGATCTACCAGGAGCCCGACCTCTCCGCCCGCGCCGTGCGCGACTACCTCACCGACGACGTGGCCGAGGTCTGGGTGGACGACAAGGAGACCGCCGAGCGCGTCTCCGAAATGGCCGCCCTGGTCTTCCCGCGCCGCCAGGGGCTGGTGCGCCCGCACAACGACCCCGAGCACTCCATGTGGGAGCGCTTCTCCCTGCGCAAGCAGATCGAGCAGTTGCACGGACGCGAGGTGATCCTGCCCTCCGGCGGTCGCCTGGTGATCGACCACACCGAGGCCCTCACCGCCGTGGACGTGAACTCCGGCAAGATCGGCGGGGAGACCAATTTCAAGGAAATGGCCCTCAAGACCAACATGGAGGCAGCCGCCGAGGTGGCCAACCAGCTCCGGCTGCGCGACATCGGCGGCCAGGTGGTGGTGGACTTCATCGAACTCAAGGACCGCAAACACGTGGCCGAAGTGGAAAAGGCCATGAAGAACGCCATGAAGGGAGACCGCGCACGCCACGACGTGGGCAAGATCTCGCGCTTCGGGCTCATGGAGATCGTGCGCCAGCGCATGGGCTCCTCGGCCATGTCGGTCTCCACGGAAGTCTGTCCGGTCTGCCAGGGCTCGGGCTCGCGGCGCAATCTGGAGTGGCAGGCCACCCAGTCCCTGCGCGAGCTCTATCGCCTGATCCGCCGCTCCGGCTCGGGCGATTCCATCACTTGGCGCACCTCCGGTGAGCTGGCCTTCTACCTGCTCAACCAGAAGCGGGGCAGGCTCGCGGCCCTGGAAGAGCAGTACGGCAAGGCCATCCACGTGCTCACGGACTAGGGCGTGCTGCTGGTCCACGCCTGCTGCGGCCCGTGTTCCATCACGGTGTTCACGGGCCTGAAGGAGGGGGGCTTCTCCATCCGGGGGTTCTACCACAACCCCAACATCCACCCCCTGGGCGAGTACCTGCGCCGCGCCGAGGCCCTGGAGCAGGTGGCGGAGCGCCTGGGCACGCCCGTGGACTTCGACCACCCGGGGCACGACCCCGCCCGTTTCCTGCGCCTGACCGCCTTTCGCGAACAGGTCCGCTGCCCCCTGTGCTACGCCCTGCGCCTGGACCGCGCGGCGCGCGAGGCAAAACGACTTGGGGCGGCGGCCTTCACCACCACGCTGCTCTACAGCCGCTACCAGGACCACCAGGCCATCCGCGCGGCAGGGGAAGAAGCCTCCCGCGCGCACGGCGTGCCCTTCCACTACGAGGACTTCCGTCCCGGCTGGGACGAGGGCCAGCGCCTCGCCCGGGAGTGGGGGCTCTACCGCCAGCCCTACTGCGGCTGCGTCCATTCGGAGTTCGAGCGTTACATGAAGAAATTGCGCCGCCTGCCCCTGACGGCGGGCTATCCTGACGCAGGGCCTGCCTCCGGGGCGTGAAACCGCGATAGGCCCATGCTCCTCTACGTCCACGTGCCCTTCTGCGCGGCCAAGTGCCGCTACTGCGCCTTCGCCTCCCAGCCCCTGGACATGGACGCCCTGGAGTCCTGGGGCCGGGCCGTGGCCGCCGAGGCCGCCCACTACGGCAGGCTCCTGGGTCGCCCCGAAGTGGAGACCGTCTACCTGGGCGGAGGCACCCCGAGCCTCATGCCCGCCTGGGCCTTCGACAGGCTCATGGAATCCCTCAGGCGTCACTTCGACATTCCGGCGGGCGTGGAGTTCACCCTGGAGGCCAACCCGGACTCGGCCCGGGACACCGACCTCATGCGCCTGTGGCGCGAGGCCGGAGTGAACCGGGTGTCCCTGGGCGTGCAGTCCCTGCAGGGCGAGGAACTGGCCCTGCTGGGCCGCCCCCACACCCTGGCCGACGTGCACACCGCCGTGCAGCGCCTGCGCGCACAGGGGCTGCCCAACCTCTCGGTGGACCTCATCTGGGGCCTGCCCGGGCAGCGCCTGCGCTTCTGGATGGAGAACCTCAAGGCGGCCGTGCGCCTGGGGCCGGACCACATCTCGGCCTACGGGCTCACCCTGGAGCCGGGCACGCCCCTGGCCGAGTCCGTGGAGGCCGGGGCCATGGCCCTGCCCGGCGAAGACGAGGCCGCCAGGATGTACGTGCAGGGCGGCGACTTCCTGGAAGAGCAGGGCTTCCTGCACTACGAGATCAGCAACTTCGCGCGCATGGGCTTCGCCTCGCGCCACAACCAGGGCTACTGGGAGGGCAAGGACTACCTGGGCCTGGGGCCTTCGGCGGTTTCCACGCTCCAGGGCAGGCGCTGGGAGAACCCTCGCGCGGTGTCCGACTATGTGCAGGCCGCCCGTGACAAGGCCTGGGGCCGCGACGCCGAGACCCTGGACCCCCAGGTGCGCGCCCGCGAGCTCCTGATGCTGGCGCTGCGCACCTCCCGGGGCATGCGCCTGGCCGACTACCGCCGCCTCACAGGGCGCGACCTGGCCGGGGCCGAGGCCAAACTCCTGGGGGCGCTGCGCCAGAAGGACCTCATCCGCATCAAGGACGGCACGCTCCGCTTGACGCGCCAGGGCATGCTCGTCTCCAACCTGATCATCGGGCGCTTCCTCTTTCCCTGACGCCCCGGGCTTTTGCCCGGCTCCGGATTGGTGTAGGGAACCCGAAACCCCGTAGGGGGAAACCGTGGAGGTATCCAGGCGATGCGAAGAATCGTCCTCATCCTGGCCCTGGCTCTTGGGCTGGTCTGCCAGGCCGCGTCGGCGGCCGCCCAGGAGGGCCATGCGGAGAACTCCGGCACGGTGCGCATGAGCATCGGTCGCGGCGCCATGATCGTGAGCATCACCGGCGGCTCGGGCACGCTCACCTTCCAGGGGCAGGAGTACCCCTTCAAGGTGGGCGGTCTCGGATTGGGGCTTCTCGGCGTCACCAAGGTGGAGGCCGAGGGCGAGGCGTTCGACCTCAAGCGCGTCGAGGACTTCACCGGGGCCTACGCCCTGGGCGGCGCGGACTACTCCTTCGGGGACGGCAAGGGCGTCCTGTGGCTGCGTAACACCAAGGGCGTGACCCTGCGGTTGCGTTCCGCCGTCAAGGGCGTGTCCCTGGCCGCGGCGGGCGAGGGGCTGGTGATCCAGTGGGGGGAGGTAAGGCAGGGAACTCAGGCAGGAAAGCAGAACGGCGAGACGCTCACAAGGGAGAATCCATGAACACGGCGACGATTTTCAGGCTGGCGCGCCATGCGGCCCTGGCCCTGCTCCTCTCGGCGGCTCCGGCCCTGGCGGCCGAGAAGACCTCCCATGAGGGGGCTGGCGCGCCTTCGGGCACAATCAGCATGGAATACGGGCAGGGCGGCTTCCTGCTTTCGGCCAGCGGGGGCAACGGAACGCTGGTGTTCCGGGGCAAACGCTACGCCTTCAAGACCGGCGGGCTGGGCGTGGGCGGCATCGGCGTGTCCAAGGTTTCGGCCTCGGGCGAGGTGTACAACCTCCAGCGCATCGAGGACTTCCCCGGGGCCTACTTCCAGGCGCGCGCGGGCTACGCCGTGGGCGACGGCAAGGGCCATCAGTGGCTGGAGAACGCCAACGGCGTGGTGCTCAAGCTCAAGGGCAAGTCCAAGGGGCTGCACCTGAACCTGGGGGCCGACGGCCTGATGATCGAGATGGGCGCCATCAAGAAGTGACGCTTCGCGGCGACCGCGCGGGCGGCCTCGGCCGTCCCGCGCGCGGACCGCTTCCCGGAGGGATGGAGCCACCGGCCGTCCGGGACGCTAGAATTTGTCCTTGGCCTTGCTCACCGCGTCCTTGAGTTCCTGGAAGGCATTGTCGAAACCCTCCCTGAGTTCGCTCAAGGCCGAACCGCCGCCCTTGCGCAGCAGCGTGAGCTTGTAGCGCGCCAGGTCGTACTTGGATTCAAGCTTGGACAGCTTCTCCTCGAACTTGCCGATGGAACCCTCGCCCCTGGCCTCGGCCTTGGATTTGACTTCGTCGATCTTCTCGCGCAGCCGCCCGAGCTGCTCTTCCATCTGGACGCCGAACTTTTCGCGTTCCGGCATGGCGCTACCCCCCGCAACATGTTGAAACGATTGATCTGATCAACCAGTTCATAGAGCGTTGGCCGACCTTTGGCAAGGCCTGCGCCTCAGGAACGCACCACGCGGGCGCATTCCACCCCGTGTTTGCGCATGCGGTTGTGCACGGTGAGCCGCGTGACGCCCAGCAGCTTCGCGGCCCGGGTCTTGTTGCCCTCCGCCAGGCGCAGGGCCTCCACCAGCTCGTCGCGCTCCCTGTCGCCGGGGAGGCGCGCCGCATCCGGGGGCGTCAACGCCAAGGGCCCTCCCGTCCCGGAGCCCGCCCGATCCCTGTTAGCGCCGCGTCCCTCCAGGGTGCCGCAGGCCAGGCAGACTCCGTGCGTTCCGGCAACGCCGGGCGCGGACACCCCGCCGGACTCCCGAAGGCCTGCCGCCCGGACGGCAGGGGGCGTTTCATCGCCGTGCTCCCCCGCCGGGAGTGTCCCGTCCGTGCAGCCGGATGTCCGGGGGCCTCCCAGGCCGGGCGGCAGGTCCTCGGGGCCGATGCGCCCGTGCTCGCAGAGCACGGCGGCGTACTCCAGGGCGTGCTTGAGCTCGCGCACGTTGCCCGGCCAGGAGTGTGAGGCAAGCACGCGCAGGGCCTCGGGCGTGAGCGACAACGGGCCTGCGCCCGACCGGGCCGCGCGGCGCGCCAGGAAGTGGGCCGCGAGGCCGGGCAGATCCTCCATGCGCTCGCGCAGGGGCGGCATCACGATGGGCAGCACGTTCACGCGGAAGAAGAAATCCTCGCGGAAGCGGCCCCGGGCGATGAGTCCGCGCAGGTCCTGATGGGTTGCGGCGATGAGCCGCACGTCCACGGGCACGGGGCGGTTCTCGCCCACGCGCTCGATGGTCTTGGTCTCCAGGGTGCGCAGGAGCTTCACCTGGATGGAAAGGGGCGCGTCGCCCAGCTCGTCCAGGAAGATGTCGCCTCCGTGGGCCTCCTCGAAGCGGCCGCGCCGGGCGCGGTGCGCGCCGGTGAAGGCCCCCCGGGCGTGGCCGAAGAGCTCGCTCTCCAGGAGCGATTCGTTGAGCGCCGCGCAGTTGAGCTGCACGAACGGCCCCCCCGCGCGCGGTCCCAGCTCGTGGATGGCCCGCGCGGCCAGCTCCTTGCCCGTGCCCGATTCGCCCAGCAGGAGCACCGGAGCCTCGCTGCGCGCCGCCTTGGGCAGGATGTCGAAGAGCCTGCGCATGGCGGGCGAGGAGCCCACCATGCCGTGGAAGGAGCCCGGCTCGTCCAGGAGCCGCGAGAGTTCCTCCACCTTGCGGTCCAGGCGGTCCAGGTCCGAGAGGTCCATGACCGTCTCCACCGCGCCGATCACCCGGTCCGAAGAGTCGCGGATCAGAGACTGGTTCTTGAACACCGGGATGCGCAGGCCGTCCTTGCGCACGATGAGGCAGCGCTTGGGGCGGGGCGGGTGGCCGTCGAAGAGGCGGCACCAGCCCCCCTTGGCCTGACGGCGGCTCGTCTCGCAGGCGTCGCAGTCGAAGAGTTTGCAGCTGCGCCCCACCAGCTCCTCGTGGGAAAAGCCCGTGAGGCGCGTCATGGCCTCGTTGACCATGACGATGCGCCCCGAGGGGTCCACCAGGAACACGCCTTCCTGGATGGCGTGGCAGATGTCCTGCCAGTGGGCGCTCACGTCCATGGGGCCTCCGGTCGATCGTTTCGTATAGTCATGTGTATATTCTGTTGGATGTATACGTCGCGTGCCTGGGGGTGGCAAGCAAGATAATGTCTCTTTATTCTCACATGTTGTGTGTTGGCACGTCCCGTGCTTCCCGGATGTCATGCTCAACACCATCGATCCCAAAGCCCGCTTCTCCCGGCGGACGCTGTTCAAGGCCCTGAGCCTGGGCGGCGCGGCCGCGCTCCTGCCGGAGCGTTCGCGCGCCGCGGCCCTCCCCGTAACCGGCCAGGAACTGGCCACCTTCCTGGACCTCTCCAGGTGCATCGGCTGCGGGGCCTGCGTGGAGGCCTGCCGCGTCGAGAACGCCGGGCGCTACCCCGAGCCCAAGAAGCCCTTCCCCACCATGTACCCCGAGCGCGTCAAGGTGGAGGACTGGTCGGACAAGCGCGCAGTGGACACGCGCCTCACGCCCTACAACTGGCTCTTCATCCAGAGCGCCACGGTGGAGGGGCGCGAGGTGCACATCCCCCGGCGCTGCATGCACTGCCAGAACCCGCCCTGCGCCAACCTCTGCCCCTGGGGCGCGGCCGCACGGGAGGCAGACGGCACGGTGGCCATCAACCAGGACATCTGCCTGGGCGGGGCCAAGTGCCGCGACGTGTGCCCCTGGTCCATCCCCCAGCGCCAGACCGGCGCGGGCCTCTACCTGGACCTGATGCCCTCCCTGGCTGGCAACGGCGTGATGAACAAGTGCCGTCGTTGCCCGGAGCGCGTGGCCCAGGGCAAAATGCCCGCCTGCATCGAAGCCTGTCCCCAGGGCGTGCAGACCATGGGCCCGCGTGAGGAGATCGCGGCCCAGGCCAAGGCCATGGCCAAGAAGACCGGCGGTTTCCTCTACGGCCTGGAGGATAACGGCGGCACCAACACCCTCTATCTCTCGCCCGTGCCCTTCGAGAAGCTCGCCGCCGCGGTGAAGACCGGCCCCGGCAGGCCCGAGCTGGCCGCCGTGGCCGACGTGATGGGCACGTCCAACCGCCTGGCCTGGGCCGTGCTCCTGGCCCCCCTGGCCGGGGCCGCCGGGGCGCTGCTCTCCGGAGCGCGCGCGATGATGGGCCGCAAGGAGGATTCCAATGGCTGATCGCCGTTTTTCCGGGAGCCTCGCCGCTTCCTCCGCGGCCGTACCCGGACGCCTGGGCTTCTACCGCCTCGCGGCGGCGGTCCTGGCCGTCTCGGGCATCGCCCAGATGCCCATCTTCAAACGCTACTACATCGCCGACATCCCGGGCATGGCCTGGACCGGCGATTTCCTCTTCACCCACGCCCTGCACTACGCGGCCGCCGCCGCGCTGCTCTTCTGGCTGGGCTGGCGGCTGGCCGCCCGGGGCGCGGTCTCCCTGGGCCGGGGCCGCCTGGCGCTGCTGGGGGCGCTTGCGCTCACGGGCGGGGCGCACGTGCTCTTCAATCTGCCCGGCGTGAGCCTGCCCCCCCTGGCGGCCATGCTCCTGGACTGGACACACCTGGGCGCAGCCATGGCGCTCGGCATCGCGGCACTGGCAATGGTGTTCAACCGCCGAAACAAGACACGCAGGAGGTAGCCATGAAACCGGCACGGATTCTCGCGGCGGTCCTTATCCTCCTGGCCTTCGCCCAGGCGGCGCAGGCCAGGTCGAAGGCCTGTCCGCCGTTTTTCCTTCGCGCGGAGGACGGGGCCGTCATCAACCCCGTCACCGGGCAGAACGCGGACAAGCCCGTCTCCACGCGCCAGACCTGCGGAGCGCAGGGCTGCCACGACTACGCGGCCATCACCAAGGGCTATCACTTCCAGCAGGGGTGGGACCAGATCAAGGACGGCTACTCCAAGGACAAGCCCTGGGTGCTCTCCCCAGGCATGATGGGCAAGTTCTGACCTCCCTCCTTTCGCCAGTTGGCGAAAAAGAACAACAACAATCCCGACCAGATCGACATGACCCCCTTCCAGTTCGCGGCAGCGGGCGAGAAGGACGAGAAGAACCTGGGCGTGCCCGGCTGCGGCGGCTGCCACCCGGGCGGCGGAGGGCTGGAATATGACCGCGACGGCCAGCGTTACGACGCGCGCCTCAAGGGCGACCCCTCCCTGGCCAAGTCCCTGGACGGCGACTACTTCAAGAGCCGCTGGGCCGAGACCGGCGTGGTGGAGGCAGACTGCTTCATCTGCCACCTGCCCGGCTACAACTTCAAGGAGCGCAACAAGCAGCTCAAGAAGCTCAACTTCCGCTGGTCCGCCACGGCCGCGTCCGGCCTGGCCCAGGTGACCGGCTTCGTGGACGAGGGCCAGACGCCCCAGGTTGCCTACAACCTGCGGCTCTTCAACCAGGACGGCAAGGTGGTCCTGGACCTGAACGACCAGCCCCCAAGCGAGAACTGCGTGTTCTGCCACGGCATGTCCGACATGAAGAAGCGCGGCTTCTCCTGGAACGACCCGGTGAACCACGACGTGCACAACATGCGCGGCATGTCCTGCGTGAGCTGCCACCCCGGCGACATCAAGCACAACTTCGCCAAGGGCCAGGAAAACGTCTCCACCGTGCGCGACGACCTGGACAACACCATGAAGAAGTGCGCCGACTGCCACACCACCGGCTCCATGGGCGCGCCGCGCCCCGCGCACTCCGGCGTGCGCCCCAGCCACCTGGAGAAGATGGCCTGCGAGGCCTGCCACATTCCGGCGCTCAACAGGGCCGGAGGCGAGGGCTTCGACGTCACCACGGGCCAGATGGTCAACTATCCCAAGCTCGGGGCCAAGGGCATGGGCGCGGAGTTCAAGTGGGAGCCCCGGATCGAGGTGATCAAGAGCGGCCAGCTGGCGCCGGTGAACCCGCTCCTGGTGGTCACGTGGACCAACCGCGACGCCGACGGCACGTACCATCCGCTCTTCATGCGCGAGCTGCAAAAGGCCTGGGAGATCGCCAAACCGCGCCTCAAGGACGTGAAAAACCCC
>NZ_JBZVFJ010000018.1:0-5245 GCF_058402725.1 Fundidesulfovibrio sp.
AGCAGGCAGGCCAGGATGCCCAGCCAGTAGAGCACGGAATAGGCCCGGCCGTGCAGGTAGGAGAAGGCGGCCGTGGAGCCCAGGGCCACATAGGCGGCCCAGATCATGGTGGTGGGCTCGTATTTGCGCTGGAGATAGTAGTAGGTGAGCGCGCCCATGATGAACGAATAGTTCCAGATGGCGAACCAAACGGTGCGTATGGTGGGAACGGGCTGCGGGATGCGGAAAAAGTAGATGTCGGTGATCATCACGCCGAAAAGCCAGACGATGAGGAAAGTCGGAAAATAGCTCTTGAGGCGCTGGTTGCAGAACACCGCGCAGATGAAATAGTACCATATTTCGTAGACAAGGGTCCACTCGATGCCCAGCTTGTAGCTCTTGCCCATGCCGAAGGGCAGCAGGGAGAGTACGTAGAAAAGATCGTCTGTGTCGAGATGGCTGCTGGTGCAGAAGCGCAGGACGTAGGCGATGGCGACGGCGATGAAGTACATGGGGTACACGCGCAAAAGCCTGTGCACGAGGAAATGGGGCGAATTGCGGTCCACGAGGAAGGCCATGAAGTAGCCCGAGATGGCGAAAAAACCGCAGGGGATGCCGCCGAACAGGTCGGGGATGTGCCAGAAGAGGGAAAGGTCGCCCCCCTGCTTGGTGAGGTAGATCTTGATGTGGATGAGCACCACGCAGATGCAGAGCACGCCGCGCAGCGCCTGGATGAGCGTATAGGTCATGGATGTCGGTTTTGTGCCCTCTTGGATTCACTGCCGGGGAACGACGCCGGGCAAGGGGTATCCAAAAAGGGGCGTCTGGTCAACGCGGAGGTAAAACGCCCGGCGGCCTCTCACCGGGAGGGCCGCCGGGCTGACGGAATCGACGGAGGCGGGACAGGCTAGGCGGAGGCCACCTTGGCCTGGAGCGCCTGGGCCACGCGGCGGCCCAGGTCCACGCAGGCTTTCAGCTGGTCGTGCCCGGGACGGTTCTTGGCGCGCACGCCCTCGACCATCTCGAAGTGCATGCCGGCCATGAACTCGGTCATGTCCTTGAGGGCCTCGCCGCTCCAGCCGTAGGAGCCGAAGGCCGCTCCGATCTTGTTCTGGGGCTTGAGGCCCTTCATGTAGGTGAGCATGGCCGAAACCAGGGGCAGCACGCCGTTGTTGTGCGTGGCCGACCCGGCGATCACCGCGCCGCTGGCGAAGACTTCGGCCATAACGTCGGAGTGGTGGTCGCTCTTGAGCGACATCACCTTCACCGGAGTGCCCGCGTCGGCCAGCCCCGAGGCGATGGCGTGGGCCATCTTCTCGGTGGAGCGCCACATGGTGTCGTAGAAGATCACGGCGCGGTTGGCGGGCTTCTGCAGGGCGTAGCGGCGGTAGGCCTCCACGGCGTGCCCCACGCCCTCGCCGCGCCAGATCAGGCCGTGGTCGGGGGCGATCATGTCGATGTCCCAGCCGCTCTTGGCCACCTGGTCGAGGATTTTCAGGGTCACGGAGGAGAAGGGCAGCACGATGTTGGCGTAGTAGCGCGCCAGCTGGACTTCGAGGTCGCGCTGGTCGATCTCGTCGGTGAAGCGCTCCGAGCTGGCGATGTTCTGGCCGAAGCCGTCGGAGGAGACGAGGAGCTTGTCCGGGGCCACGTAGGTCATCATGGAATCGGGCCAATGGAGCATGCGCGTCTCCAGGAAGTGGAGGGTGCGCTTGCCGATGGAGAGGCTCTCGCCGGATTTGACCACCTGGATGGGCCAGTCCTGCGCGCCGTAGTATTCCTTGATGGCCTTCTCGCCCATGGGGGAGCAGAAGACCTTTTCGGGATTGCAGGACTTGACCAGTTCGGGCAGCGCGCCGGAGTGGTCGGGCTCCACATGGTTGACCACGATGTAGTCCACCTTGGCGGGCTCCATGATGTGGGCCACGTTGCACAGGAGTTTGTGCGCGAAGCGGTCTTCCACGGTGTCGACGAGGGTGTTCTTCTCGTCCTCGATGAGGAAGGCGTTGTAGGTGGTGCCCATGGGGGAGCGGGAATAGCCGTGGAAATTGCGGCGATCCCAGTCCACCGCGCCCACCCAGTGGACGCCAGGCTTGATGGCGACGGGTTTCATGCGGATACCTCGGGGAAAGGGAGCCCGCCGCCGGGCGGCGGCGGGCGTGGGAAAGTGGGTTATTCTTCCTTGGCGAATTCGCTCTTGGGAGCACCGCAGACGGGGCAGGCCCAGTCGTCGGGGATCTTGTCGAAGGAGGTGCCGGGGGACACGCCGTTTTCCGGATCGCCTTCCTCGGGGTCGTACACGTAGCCGCAGACGTTGCAGACGTACTTGTCCATGATGCCTCCTGGAAAGATGGCGGACGAATGTGGCCGTCTTTTGGCCCTCAGCGCCGGTCGCGCCCTGGGACGGACCTTGCCTGAGCGGCAAAGAGGACAGATCGTCCGGTCAAATCGCCTGGGAGACATGTCCCAGGCGTTCGGAACCATAGCCGAATCGCGGCCCGTTGGGAATGCCTCGGGGCGCGCACGAAATCTATCTGCCCCAGCCGGGGGGGATGTCAAGTGGGAAGTGCTGCGCCACGGGAGTTCCCGCCTGAGAAGCGCGAGGCCAGTTCCGCCAGGTGCGCGGACATGTCGCGCACTTCCGCGATGCGCTGGTGGGCGTCGCGGATGCGCGCGAAGATGTCCTGGGAAAGGGCGTTGATGTGCCCCACGTTGCCGTTGATGGCCTCGCTGGTGCTGGACTGTTCGTCGGCGGAGGCGGCGATGGCCCGTATCATGTCCCCGATGCGGTTGGAGTGGTCCACGATGGTCAGGAAGACCTCCCCGGTGCTGCCCGCAGTGCCCGCAGCGTGCTCCATGGCCTGGCGGGTGCCGTCCATGCCTTCGGCGGCCAGGCGGGTGCCGTCCTGGATTTCGCGCACCGCGTCGGCCACTTCGCGCGTGGCGTGCATGGTCTTTTCGGCGAGCTTGCGCACCTCGTCGGCCACTACGGCGAAACCGCGCCCGGCGTCCCCGGCCCGGGCTGCCTCGATGGCGGCGTTGAGGGCCAGGAGGTTCGTCTGGTCGGCGATGTCGCCCACAACGTTCATCACCTTGCCGATGTTCAGGGCGCGGTCGTTGAGATCGTCCAGGGAGCGGGCCAGTTCTTCGGCGCGCAGCGCCACCTGGCGGGTTTCCTCGGCGGTGCGCCGCACCTCCACGCCGCCGTCGCGGGCCACCTGGTTGGCCTTTTCCGAAGCTCCTGCGGTGTCGCTGGCGACCTTGGCCACGTCGAGCACGGTTTCGTTCATCTGATCCATGGCCGTGGTGAGGCCGGAGGTTTCGGCGGCGGTCTGCTCCACGCTCTTGGTCAGCCCTTCCATCTGCCCGGACAGTTCCAGGGCCGAGGCCGAGAGTTTGGCGGAAACGTCCATCACCTGCTGGGCTACGTCCATGAGCTGCATGCGCTGCTCTTCCATGGCGAGCTTGGCGTCTTCCTCTTCGGTGAGGTCCATGAACACGCCGATGACGCCCAGGGTTTTGCCGTCCGCGCCCTTGAGCGGCGACACTTCGTAATGCAGGGGAAACACGACGCCCTGGGCGTTCTCGTAGAGGAGCTTGCCGCTGGCGGCCTGGCCCGAGACGAACACGTCGCGCGAGACGGTGACGGGCGCGCCGCCCTCGGAGAGCGAGATGTCGGCGTGGCGGCACAGCAGGGCCGAATCCTTGCTGCCCAGGATGCGCGCCAGCTGGTCGTTGACGAAGCAGAACTCCAGGTCCTGGTTGGTGACGAAGAGCGGGATGTTGATGCCCGCCAGCACGCTCCGGTTGTAGGCCAGCTGGTCCTGGATGGTGGAGACCATGGCGGCCAGGTCCGAGGCCAGGCCGGCCAGTTCGTCCTGTCCTTTCATGGTGAAGTCCACGTCGTGGCGTCCCTGGCGCACCAGGGAGGCGTTGGCCGCGATGGTCTTGACCCGCCCGAGCACTGCGCGGCGCATGAACCACGTGACCAGCGCCAGCAGGAGCACCATGCCCGCCAGGGAAATGGCCCCACCCATGAACTGGTCATGCCCCGTCTGGGCCAGCACGGGGGTGATGTCCTGGAGCACCACGATGACGCCCAGCACGGGCTTGGACGCCCCGTGGCAGTGGTGGCATTCGTTTTCGTTGCGGATGGGCTTGGTCATGGCCAGGAACTCCCGGCCGTCCAGGGCGGTGCGGCCGGAGCCTTCCTGCCCGGCCAGGCTCGCGGCGGCCAGGGTCTGGATGTCCGGGGCGGGCAGGGTCTGGGCCAGATCCTTGCGCACGGCGGCGGGGTCGGTGGCGTAGGTGACGTTGCCCCGGAAGTTGGTCAGGTAGATGCGCGAGGCCTTGTCGCGCCCGGCCACCTTCTCGAACACGCGGGCGGTCTCCTGGTTCTTGCCCAGGCGCATGGGCTCCTCCACGGCCAGGAGGATCAGGTCCGCCGTGCGCCCGGACCCCGAGGTGACGAGCTGCATGGTGGAGCGGGCCTGCCATGTGGCGTTGGCCGCGAAGAGCCCGGAGAAGACGAGCACCGAGACGGCCGTGATGAGCAGGACCACCCTCACGCCCAACGACTGGTAGAAAAGATGCATGGGCGACCCTCCTAGTGCGCTCCGCCGTAGAGCATGGGCTTGAAACCGAAGGACTTGACGCGCTGCTGGTTGTGGCAGGTCTGGCATTCCTCCACGTTGGGCTTTGCTTTGATGAGGGTCTTGTCGCCGGACTGGACATGTTCCGACCCCGGGCCGTGGCAGACTTCGCAGCCCGCGTCGGCCAGGTGGGGGGTTTTCTCGAAGCTCTCGAAGCCTCCGGGCTGGCCGTAGCCGGTGGTGTGGCAGGCGTAGCATTCCTTGAGCTCGGCGGGTTCGAGCTTGGAGGCCATGATCTGGACGGACTGGAAGGAGTGGGCCTTCTTGGCGAACTTGCTGAACGAAGCAAATTCCTTGGAGTGGCACTCTTCGCAGGCTTTCGAGCCAACGTAGGTGGATTGCTTCGCCGTTCTGCCCTGCGGCACGGCGATCATGAGAAACGTCACAGCCAACAGAATGCCAGCCAGCCTCATGAGCGCCCCCCCACGTGTTTTGGAAGCAGTTCTTGAAGAATTCCAAGGAGCATTACGGAAATCAGGCTGATGATGCAACGGAAAAAAATTGCACCAAGGGAAGTGTTTTGATAGGATATCAAATTTTGGATTCAATGTTCCGTCCGGATGGACGGGGGAGGAGCAGGGCGGCTTTGCCGCCCGTACGCGGCTCCGGCAAAC
>NZ_JBZVFJ010000018.1:5345-34691 GCF_058402725.1 Fundidesulfovibrio sp.
CCGGTCTTCCGGGTTTGCCTGAAGAAAAGGGCGTCCGCGAACGCGGACGCCCTGGCAGTCGGCGGAGCCGACGGCCCTGCGCGAAGCGCAGCCCGGAGCAGGGCGGCTTTGCCGCCCGTAGCGGCTCTCGCGAACCCGGTCTTCCGGGTTTGCCTGAAGAAAAGGGCGTCCGCGAACGCGGACGCCCTGGGAAGAGCGCGAAGTGCCCGGAGCGGGGGGTTACCAGTCCAGGGTGGCCTTGAAAGCCTCGGCCAGCGCGTCCACGGTCTCGGTCAGAAGCACGGCCTCGCCGTGGCGCACGGTGAGCTTCCCGTCGGAGGTCACGCGGCCCACGGGGGCCATCCACTGTCCGGCGAAGAGCTTTTCGAAGCTGGCCACGTTGGCCGAGGGCACGCCCACCACGAAGCGCGAATGGCTCTCGGAATAGAGCACGGCCAGGGGATCGGCGCAGTCGGGGCTGGCGGGCACGCGGGCCAGGTCCACGTCCGCGCCCAGGCGGCCGCCCAGACACATCTCGGCCAGGGCCACGGCCAGACCGCCGTCGGAGCAGTCGTGGCAGGCGTTGTGCTGTCTGCCCTTGGCCGAGCGGCGCAGGGCCTGGTAGCGCCGCCTGGCGCTCACGGCGTCCACCTGGGGGACGCTGGCGAAGGTGAGCCCCAGCTCCTCGGCCAGTTCCGAGGCCCCCAGATCCGCGCGCGTGAGGCCCAGCACGTAGACCACGTCCCCGGCCTGCTTGAAGTCGGAGGTGACGGCCTGGGCGGCGTCGTCGATCACGGAGAGCGCCGTGAAGAGCACCGTGGGGGGGATGGAGATCTTGGCCCCTCCGCCGGTGTAGTCGTTCTTCATGGAGTCCTTGCCCGAGACGCAGGGCACGCCGTAGGCTTGGCAGTAGTGGGCCAGGGCCTGGTTGGCGCGCACCAGCTGGGCCAGCTTGTAGCGCCCGTCGGGGGTTTTTTCGGACTGCACCGGGTCGCACCAGCAGAAGTTGTCCACGCCGGCCATGTGGGCCAGGTCGCCGCCGGCGGCCACGGCGTTGCGCACGGCCTCGTCGATGGCCCCGGCCATCATCCAGTAGGCGTCCAGGTCGGAGTAGCGGGGGCAGATGCCGTGAGAGAGCACCAGGGCCTCGCGCCGCGAGAGCACGGGGCGCATGACGGCCGCGTCGGCCGGTCCGTCGCGCTCCACGCCCACCAGGGGCTTGACCACGCTTCCGCCCTTCACCTCGTGGTCGTACTGGCGGATCATGTATTCCTTGCTGCAGATGTTGAGCCGCCCGAGCATGCGCTTGAGCAGCCCTGCGTGGTCCACCGAGGCGGGCAGTGCGGAGTCCTCAAGGGCGGGGCGTTCCCACACGGCCTCCAGGCGCATGCGCGGCGTGCCGTCGTGCAGGAAGTCCATGTCGAGCAGGGCCACGGGCTTCTCGCCGTAGACGGCCTTGAAGCAGCCCGAGTCGTTGAAGCTGCCGAGCACCGTGGCCTCCACGTCCATCTCGGCGGCCAGGGCCAGGAAGTCGTCGATGCGTTCGGGGGGCACGGCCAGGGTCATGCGTTCCTGGGCTTCTGAGAGCAGGATCTCCCAGGGACGCAGGCCGTCGTACTTGAGGGGCGCGCGGGCGAGATCGAGGAGCGCGCCGCCCGAGTCGTTGGCCATCTCGCCCACGGAGGAGGAGAGGCCGCCCGCGCCGTTGTCGGTGATGGCGTGGTAGAGCCCCGTGTCGCGGGCGCGCATGAGGAAGTCGTACATCTTGCGCTGGGTGATGGGGTCGCCGATCTGCACGGCCGTGGCGGGCGAGCCTTCGTGGAGTTCCTCGGAGGAGAAGGTGGCCCCGTGGATGCCGTCCTTGCCGATGCGTCCGCCGGTCATGACGATGAGGTCGCCGGGCAGGGCGCGCTTGTCCTGGCTGGGCTTGCCGTTCACCAGTGCGGGCATGAGGCCCACGGTGCCGCAGAACACCAGGGGCTTGCCCAGGAAGCGTTCGTGGAACACCACGGAGCCGTTCACGGTGGGGATGCCGGACTTGTTGCCGCCGTGCTCCACGCCCTCGCGCACGCCTTCCATGACGCGGCGCGGGTGCAAAAGCCTCGGGGGCAGGGGCTCGTCGTGGAAGGGCGAGGCGAAGCAGAAGACGTCGGTGTTGCACAGGAGGTTGGCGCCCATGCCGGTGCCCATGGGGTCGCGATTGACGCCCACGATGCCGGTGAGCGCGCCGCCGTAGGGGTCCAGGGCGGAGGGCGAGTTGTGGGTTTCCACCTTGACGCAGAGGTGGTGGTCTTCGGTGAAGCGGATCACGCCCGCGTTGTCCTTGAACACCGAGAGGCAGATGTCGTCCTGGCCCATGGCCTGGCGGATGGCCTGGGTGGAGCCCTGGACGTAGGTCTTGTAGAGGCTGGAGATGGTCCGGGACCGGCCGGTCTCGGCGTTGCGGTACTCGATGTCGGCCGCGAAGATCTTGTGCTTGCAGTGTTCGGACCAGGTCTGGGCCAGCACTTCCAGCTCGGCGTCGGTGGGGTCCTGCGGCAGGCCCTGGGCGGCGCGGCGGGCGCGCACGTCTTCGCGCAGGAAGTGGTCGCGGATGGCGTGCATCTCTTCCAGGGAGAGGGCCAGGACGTTCTCGCGGGAGAAGACCATGAGCGCCTCGTCGTCCATGGTCTGGAGGGGCACGGTGAGCACCTCGTCGGAGGAGCGGCCCGTCACCTGGGCGGCTTTGGGCTCGAACCCGGGCTTCTCGGCCCACTGGGCGGCGGACTTGATCTCGAAGCGCTGGATGAGCTCGTTGCAGAGGTGGTCCTTGGCGATGTGCTCCACCTGGGCGGGGGTGAGGCTGCCGCGCAGGGCGAACTGGGCGGAGGTGTAGACGGCCACGTTCTTCGCCTGCTCGCGGGTGAGGCCCAGGGCCAGGGCCAGGGTTTCGCGGGCGGTGCGGCCCTCGTTGTCGGTGACGCCGGGACGCAGGCCCACTTCCACAATCCAGTCGAAGTCCCTGGCCAGGGGCTCGAGAGAGGCCAGGTGGGAGACGGGGTCGTGCAGGGCGGCGATGTCCACGGCGCGCCGGACCTGATCGCGGTCGAGACCGGCCACGGTGTAGGTCTTCACCACGGCTGCGTCGTCCACGGGGACGCCCAGCTCGTGGGTGATGCGGTGGGCGGCCCTGCGGCCGGGGATGTCCTGCAGGTACGGTTTGGGAGCTACTTCCACCCGAAAGAGCATGTCGGAAACCTCATGGGCGTTGGATTTGCGTCCGCCAGCCCTCTGGGGAGGCGGGCGTGTGAAGGGTTCAGTGCATGGGGGCTTCGCCGGACCAGACGATGCAGCCGCCTCCCTGGCTTTTGGCCGTGTAGGAGGCCTTGTCGGCGCGGCGTAGCAGGGAGGAGGGGGTCTCCTCGGCTTCGAGCATGGCCAGCCCGGCGCTCATGCCCAGACGGCCCTCGAACTGCTCGGAGACCGCCTCGTGCAGGCGCTGGGCCAGGTGCATGAGCTGGGCGGGCTCCACCTCGGTGACCACCACGGCGAATTCGTCGCCGCCGTAGCGGCAGGGGTAGTCCATGCCTTTGCGCAGGCGGGCCTTGAGGATGCGGGAGACGGCGCGCAGCACGTCGTCCCCGGCCTGGTGCCCCAGGGTGTCGTTGACGGCCTTGAAGTTGTCCAGGTCGAAGAAGAGCACGCCCATGGGGCGCTGGGTGCGTTTGCTGCGCTGCGCCTCGCGCTCCAGGATGACGTGGAACTGGTAGTGGTTCAAAAGCCCCGTGAGCCCGTCGAAGAGGGCCAGACGCTTGAGCTTGTCCTCCAGGCGGCGCACGGTGGTGATGTCGCGGCCCACCACGAGCCACTGCTTCTGCCCGCCCGGGGTTTTGGGCAGGGGGGAGAAGACGAGTTCCAGGTTGTGCGGCTGTTCGCCAGGGGCTCCGGGCGTCAGGGCCTCCACCGGGGCGGGGGCTCCGGCGAGCATCTCGGGCCCCCAGGCGCCCTGGTGGACGCTGGTGGGCCGCGCCAGCTGGAAGAGGTTCTTTTCCAGCAGGTGGGCCACCCGGGGGGATGCGAAGGTGATGCGGCCGGTGGCGTCGATGGTGAACACCGAATCGCGCATGGACTTGACGAGCTTCTCCAGGAACTCGCCCTGCTTGAGGGCCTTGAATTCCCAGCCGGAGACCAGGGTGACGTCCTCCAGGAAGAGCAGGATCTCGTTGCGTCCCTGCCACTGGCGTTTTTCGGCGGCCAGGTAGACGCAGGCGTCGGTGTCGTGGTGCTCGCCCTTGAAGAGGCAGAAGATCTTGTGGAGCGAGGTTGCTCCCGGATCGGCCAGGAAGGAGTCCCACTGGGTGTCGCGGGAGAGGTCCTTGCCTTCGCCGAGGGCGTTCCAGAGGTCGCGTCCCAGACAGTCGCCGGGGAGCCCCAGGAACTGGCGCAGGCGGTCGTTGATCTCCTGGATGGCGCCCGAGGGCGAGAGTCTGGCCACGCCCACGGGGAGCTGGTCCAGGGTGTGGGCCTTGGCTTCCAGCACGCTTTGGCGCAGGGCGAAGTGTTCGTAATTCTGGCTGACGAAACGCACGTAAAGCCCCAGCAGGCGCAGGGTCTCCTGGCTCAGGCCCTGGCGCGGCAGGCGCAGTTCGCCCAGGAGCGGCCCGGAGGCGACGATGGGGAAACTGTGGGATTTGGGCGCGGTCCAGGGCAGCGCGTCGCGCGAGTCCGAGGCCCCGAGCCGGGCGGGTTCGCGCCCCTCCTGGGAGGCGAAGAGCTCCCAGTCGTTGTATTTGGGCACGCCCAGGGCCAGTTCCCAGCGGCGCACGTCCCAGACGAAGCGCAGGTGCCGTCCGATGATGGCGGCCACCTCCTGCCTGCCGTCGGTCGCCTGGGCGATCTCCGAGGCCAGGAAGTGGTATTCCTGCATGAGCTTGATGGAGTGCTGGTAGTAGCGGTCGTCGTGGGGCGCTTCCTCGATGCCCAGGGTGGCGAGCATGGACTGGAAGCGCTGGGCGCAGCGCATGAAGAGTTCGTCCATCTCTTCGGGCCCGATGTCCAGGCGGCGCTGCAACGTGGTGCGGAAGTGGAGCACGCTGGCCGGGTTGCCTGAGGTCCCCAACTCCAGCTCGGACCAGCGTGTGGCCAGGATGATGCACTGGGTCAGGGGCGAGTGGGCGTCCAGGCTGTCCATGTCGTGGTGGAAGGCGATGCAGGCCTGTTCGGAGGCGGGGATGTTCAGTTCGTCCAGGAGGTCCGCGGTGAGGCGGCAGTGGTCCGCGCTCCAGGCCCCACGTTCGGCCTCCAGCTGCCCGGGAACGTAGGCCGTGATCACCCCGTGGTGGCCCAGCTCCTTGAAGCCCGTGGGGTCGGCGCAGACCATGAGCAGCAGGGAGATGTCCTTGAGCAGGGCCGTGAGATAGGCCTGGTCGGAGAGGTCCGGGCAGAGGCGCTCCGCCAGGAGTTCGGCCGCGATGGCCGACCAGACGATGAGCCGCCAGTTGGCGAAGAAGTCGATGCCGTGCTTCTTGAACGCCTCGCCCAGATGCTTCTGGTAGGAGATGGACAGGGCGATCTTGAGGATTTCCTTGGTGCCGAGGATGGTGGCGGCGCGGGTAAGGTCGGTGACCTTCTGGCCCGCGTTGTAGTAGGGCGAGTTGGCCAGGGTGAGCACCGTGGCCGTGAGCACGGGATCCATGCCGAGGATCCGCGCGAGGATTTCGAAGTCCGGCGTGGGCTTGACCGCCTCTTCCAGGAGCTGAAGCGTCACCGGCGGAAAGGTGATCTTCATGCACTGGCGCAGGGAGGCGATGGTGTTGCTCATAAATCCAGGTGTCGCGTTTTATTTGTCGCGCCGGGCCATGCCCTCCAGAGCGGCGAGCAGCAGCCTTTTTTCCAGGGAGTCCGGGAAGCCGTCCAGGCAGTCCCGGGCCTTGAGCAGGTAGTCTGCGGCCATGTCCCTGGTGCGCTCCGCGTGGCCCCCGGCGACGACTGCGGCCACGGCGGCTTCTGTCTCATCGTCGGGGAGGATGTTCTCTTTCAGGGCTTTTGTAAACCCTTCTTTCTGCGCGGGCGGCAGCTGGTCGAGGTAGAAAATGAGCGGCAGGGTGAGCTTGCCCTCGCGGATGTCCGCTCCCTTGGGCTTGCCCGTGACGGCCGAGGGCGAGGCGTAGTCCAGCACGTCGTCCACCAGTTGGAAGGCTACGCCCAGGTTGAGCCCGAAGTCGCCCGCGGCCTTCACCCGTTGCGCGTCGGCCCCGGCCAGGATGGCCCCGGCCTGGCAGGCGGACTGGATGAGGCAGGCGGTCTTGCCGGTGATGATCTCCAGGTAGCCGTCGTATCCCAGCCCGATGTCGCGGATGTGGGCGATCTCCTGGATTTCGCCGGTGACGGTGGCCAGGATGGCGTCGGAGAGGCAGGCGGTGAGTTCCGGGCGTCCGTAGGCGGCCACCATGGTGTTGGCCAGGGCCAGGAGGGCGTCGCCTGCCAGGATGGTGTGGGTGCTGCCGAAGGCCACGTGGGCGGCGGGCTTGCCCCGGCGAAGCTCCGCGCCGTCCAGGATGTCGTCGTGGAGCAGGGTGGCGGAGTGCAGCAGCTCCAGGGAGCAGGCCAGGGGGTACACGTCGTCGGCCGCGTGGCCGAGCGCCCTTGCCGTGAGGATGGTGAGCAGCGGGCGCAGCCGCTTGCCTCCGGCGTTCAGGACGTGCTGGGCCGTGGGGCGCACATAGGGGCTCAGGGCTTCCACGCGGCTGCGCAGGCAGCTTTCGATGAGGGGCAGTTCCCGGGCCTGGTATTCGGCGAATTCTTTCATCATGTGCTTTGAATCTATCGGGTTCCACCCGGTTGCGGGGTCAGCTGCCCAGAAGGGCGTCCAGCGCGGCCTCCAGGCCTGCGAGGGCCTCGTGGAGTTTCCATTTGGCCCGGTCGCGCTCCCCGATTGCGTTGGAGATTGTCCGGACCTCCAAAAAAGGCAGGCCTCTCGAGAGGCAGGCCAGAGCCAGGGCGAAGCCCTCCATGTTTTCCGCCAGCGCCCCGTACCGTGCCGCCAGGGCCTCGGCCCGGACGGCCGACGCCGTGACGGCGGCGCTCGTGACGAACAGACCCCGGGTCCAGCTTCCCGGCAAGGCCAGGCCCATGGCCCGGGCTGCACCCTCGGGGTCCAGCGCGAGTCGCTGGAACACACGCCCCGACGGCCCCTCCCACTGGGCGAAGCCGAAGTCGTTGGCGTCCGCCAGTTGGCCGACGTCGGCCACTCCGTAGTCCGGGTAGAGTTCCGCGTCGGCCAGCACCGCGCTCCCCAGGGGTGCGCGCGCCGGGTCGAAACTGCCCGCCACGCCCAGGCAGAGCGCGCCCGAAAGCTCCAGGCCCTCTGCGCGGGCGGCCTCCAGGGCTGCGCCCGCCTCCAGGGCGGCGTTGAGCGGCCCCACGCCCGTGACCAGCAGAAGCGCCTCGCGCCCGGCAAAGGACGCCCGGGAGCGTCCCCGGCGCAGCGGAGGCTTCCCCTGCGGCAGCCGCGCCCCCAGGGCCGCGCGCATCTCGGCCCAGGTGGCCGTGACCAGCAACAGAGTCACCTCAGCGTTTCCTCACCGTGGCCAGCAGCCTCCCCCCGTCCAGTTCCCGCAGCGAGACCACGTCCGCCATGCGGTGGCGGCTCACCAGTTCCAGCTTGCGGCTCTGGGCGGGGTCGATCTCCACCTCGATGCAGGCGCCGCTCTCCAGGGACTTCAGAAGCGAACTCGCTTCCAGGAAGCCTCTTCAGCAATCGCCCGAACACACGAGGCGGAGAAGTTCCACGCTAGAGCCTCCAGTAGGTCAGTCCCGCGTCCAGCACCCGTCGTCTGTCCAGCGCTCCCCGGATGTCCATGACCAGCCCGGTCTCGGGAGCGGTGAAGCAGCCGGCGATCAGGGCCGGGTCCATGGTCTTGTAGGCGTCGTGCCCCACGGCCACGATGATGGCCTCCAGGCCCTTGAAATCTTCCATGGGAGAGAGGGTGAGCCCGTATTCGTGCATGGCCTCCTCGGGGGCTGCCATGGGGTCGTGCACGAGGACGTTCACGCCGTATTCGCCCAGTTCGCGGATCACGTCCACCACCTTGGTGTTGCGCAGGTCCGGGACGTTTTCCTTGAAGGTGAGGCCCCACACGCCCACGGTGGCCCCGCAGATGGGCCGCTTGGCGGCGATGAGGCGCTTGATGCACACCTCGGCCACGTGCTTGCCCATGGAGTCGTTGATGCGCCGCCCCGCAAGGATCACCTGGGGGTGCAGGCCCAGGCCCTCGGCCAAAAATGTGAGGTAGTAGGGGTCCACCCCGATGCAGTGGCCGCCCACCAGGCCCGGCCGGAAGGGCAGGAAGTTCCACTTGGAGCCCGCCGCCTCCAGCACTTCCTGAGTGTCGATGCCCACCTTCTCGCAGATGAGGGCCAGTTCGTTCATCAAGGCGATGTTCAGGTCTCGCTGGGTGTTCTCGATCACCTTGGCGGCCTCGGCCACCTTGATGGAGCTGGCAGGGTGCACGCCGGCGCGCACCACCGATCCGTAGAGCTTGCAGAGCAGTTCGCGCACCTCGTCGGTCTGCCCGGCGACCACCTTCACGATGGTCTCCAGGGTGTTCACCTTGTCGCCGGGGTTGATGCGCTCGGGGGAGTAGCCCACGAAGAAGTCGCGCCCGCAGGCCAGGCCGGAGTTCTCCTCCAGCAGGGGCACGCAGATCTCCTCGGTAAGCCCCGGATAGACCGTGGACTCGAACACCACCACGCTGCCGGGAGCAAGCTGCCTGCCCACCGTGATGGACGCGCCGCGCACGGGCGCGAGGTCGGGCCTGCGGTGGGAGTCGATGGGCGTGGGCACCGCGACGATCACCACGCCGCAGCCCTTGAGACATTCCGGGTCGTGGCTGTAGAGCACCTCGGCCGAGGCCAGGGCTTGGGCGCTCACTTCGCCCGTGTCGTCCACGCCGCTCTTCAGGCGCTCCACGCGCCGGGGGCTGATGTCGAAGCCCGTCACCTTGAAATGCCCGGCAAGCGCCACCGCCAGCGGCAGGCCCACGTAGCCGAGGCCCACCACGGCGATCCTGGATTCGCCGGACTTGAGTTGTTCGAACGTTACCAATGCAGTCTCCATGACGATTCGTTGAAGCCCAGGCTCACTACCGGACTTTGCCCCCGGCATCAAGCGGGCTGGACATGGCCCGTTCCGCGCACTATCAAGTGCCGATGAACATCGATTGGAAGCTCCTGCTCCTGGCCGTGGGCCTTGCCCTGGTCTTCGAGGGCATGCCCTATTTTCTCTTCGCGGAAAAGATGCCGGGCGTCCTGCGCCAGCTCTCGGCCATGAAGCCCCGCTCCCTGCGCCTCATGGGCATGACGGCCATGGCCGTCGGCCTCCTTCTGGTCTGGTTCCTGACCCGCCACGCCGTCCGGCCCTGAGGCGCGCCCTTCGTTATTCCTTGACGGCCATGTGGACCACCACGATCCCCAGGGCCATCTTCTCCCATTCCACGCGCGCGAAGCCCGCGCGCGCCAGTTCCCCCGCCAGTCCGTCGGCGTCGGGGAAGGCCATGATCGTGTCCGCGAGGTAGCGGTAGGCCCCGGAGTCGCGTGAGAACACCCGGCCCACCAGGGGCAGCAGCCGGTTCAGGTAGAGCTTGTAGAGCCCGCCCAGGATGGGCTGGCGGCCCGACCCGAACTCCAGGATGCACAACCTCCCCCCCGGCTTGAGCACGCGGAAAAGCTCCGCGTAGGCCTCGGCGCGCGGGATGATGTTGCGGATGCCGAAGGCGATGGACGCGGCCTCGAAGCACTCGTCCCGGAAGGGCAGGGAGCGCCCGTCGGCCTGCACGGGCGCGATGCGCCCGGGGCGCTCCAGCTTGGTGCGGCCCTTGGCGAGCATGGGCAGGCAGAAGTCGGCGGCGGCCACGAAGGCCCCGGGGTGACGCCCTGCGATCTCCAGGGACACGTCCAGAGTCCCGGCGGCCAGATCCAGCACGCGGCAGGGCTTCGCTCCGGGCAGGTTCATGCGCTCCACGAGGCGCTGCCGCCAGAGGATGTCCAGGCCCAGACTCAAAAAATGATTGAGAAAGTCGTACCAGGCGGCGATGCGCCCGAACATGGAGGCCACCTTGCGGCCGTGGTCGCCCGACATGGCTATTCCGTTTCTCCGGGCTTGCCCGGGTAGGGCTCGTGGGTGGTGATGGTGCGCAACACTTCGAGATAGATGCGCGAAAAGTGTTCCGTGAAGTTGGAGGGCGATATCCGCCCCGTCTCCACGAACTTCACCACGATCTCCTTGGCCACCTGAAGGGCCTTGTCCTGTATCTTGTCCACACGAGCCTCGCGGGATGGAGTTCGGAAAAAACCGCCCGGGGGGAAATGGCCTTTGACCACCAAAGGACAACCGGGCGGAAAAAGAGAAATACCTTGAAGCACTCCCCTTTTTTTCAGGCCCCTACCATGCCCCCGCCCGGGAGTCGAGAGGCCCCGCCAGCCGGGGCTCCGCCCCGGACCCCGCCAGAGAGGGCGCTGCCCTCTCTGGACTCTCACCAGGGGGAGCCCCCCCTGGACCCGGCGGTTGCTTCGCGGGCTGCACCGGGCATGGCGTCGCAATGCTCCGGGTCTGTTCCGGGACGCGCCACGATCAACCGTACAGGCCAGCGTCTGCCCTCTCCGGGCTCCTGGCCATGGATATATTTGAAGAATATCCATGGCCAGGAGCCCGGAGAGGGCAGACGCTGGCCCAATCGTCAGTCAAATTGTTGGGCGGACGGGGGTCTCCCTGTCCCTCCCTGAGCCCCGGAGCACGGTTGTATCGGAAAAACAGCCGTGCTCCGGGGCTCAGGGAGGGCCAGGGAGACCCCCATCCCGGATCAAGCCTTTAGAAGGGCAGCACCTTGCGGCCCTGCGCGGCCTCCAGCACCTCGGCTACGCCCAGGTAGAAGGCCGAAGCCCCGCAGACGATGCCCTCCCAGCCCGCGATGGTCCCGATCAGCGCTGATCCGGACCAGTCGCGCACGGCCAGCAGCATGAAGAGGATCACCAAGGAACCGAAGATGAAGCGCAGCACCGGGCTCTTGCCCTTGGTGCCCAGGAACATGAAGAAGGTGAAAAGCCCCCACACGAAGAGATACCAGCCCATGTAGGCGTGCTCCGTGGGACCGGTGATGCCCCACTTGGGGGCCACGATCAGGAACACCAGCGTCAGCCAGAACATGCCGTAGCTGGTGAAGGCCGTGTAGGCGAAGGTGTTGCCCTTCTTGTATTCAAGGATGCCCGCGATCACCTGGGCGATGCCGCCGTAAAAGATGCCCATGGCCAGGATCATGGCGCTGATGGGGAAGAATCCGGCGTTGTGGATGTTGAGCAGGATGGTGGTCATCCCGAAACCGAGAAGACCTACCGGTGCTGGGTTGGCTGTCTGCTGGTCCATGGTCGTTATATCTCCCTGGGAGGTAGGAAATGAGTGTTTCGGCGCGCAAACCCCGCGACGGCGACCGTTCGCCGCGCGGGGGACCGGGGCCGCCGCGCCCCGGAGGGATTCTGAAGGCCCGGAGGCCGTGTTCTCAGATTTCGACGAGCTCGTAGCTGGCCGTGCCCAGGCCGATCTCCTCGGCGTAGCTCAGTTGGAGGTCGCCCTTGGTGTGGCGCCAGAGACCCTGGAACTTGTGTTCGCCCGGGGCCAGGTTGCAGGTGAGCTTGGAGCCCGTCAGCCCGGCCTGGCCGTTCACCAGATCGAGGCATGCCTTGTCGATGGCCACGGGGTCGCTGGAGGCCAGGATGCCGATGTCGGGCACGATGGGCGCGTCGGACCAGGAGGCGCAGTCGCAGTCCGGGGTGACGTTCACCAGGAAGTTGACGTAGCCGCAGCGGCCCTTCTTGTTCTTCACCGCGCCCAGGGCGTATTCCACCATCTTTTCGGTGAAGGGTCCGATCTCGGTGGCCCAGTCCATGGAGACGGCCTTGGGCTTGCACACGGTGAGGCACTCGCCGCAGCCCACGCAGACCTTCTTGTCGATGGAGGCCTTCTTGTCCGCGAGAGTCACCGCGCCCTCGGGGCAGACCTTGAGGCAGTGGCCGCAGCCGACGCAGGCCTCGCGGTTCACCTGGAAGCGGGGGGAGTGCTGGTCGCGCTTGCCGGCAGGGGGCGAGCATCCCATGGCCAGGTTCTTCACGGCCCCGCCGAAGCCCGCCATTTCGTGGCCCTTGAAGTGGCTCACGGCCAGAAGCGAGTCGGCGTCGAGGATGCCGGAGGCGATCTTCACGGACTGGAAATGCTTGCGGCGGATGGACACCTCGCGCCAGTCGTTGCCGCGCAGCCCGTCGGCCATGAGCACGGGCGCGCCCACGGTTTCGGGGGTGAAGCCGTGGAGGGTTGCGGTGCGCAGATGGTCCACGGCGTTGTGGCGCGAGCCGGAATACAGCGTGGCGGTGTCGGTGAGGAAGGGATTCGCGCCGTACTGGCGCAGCTTCTCCACCAGGGGGCGGATGAGCACGGGGCTCACGAAGGTGTCGTTGCCCAGTTCCCCGAAGTGGACCTTCACGGCGGCCAGGGCCTGGCGTGCTGCCAGTTTCTTGAACCCCGCGCGCTCGAAGAGCCGGGCGAGCCGGGCGATCTTGTTCTCCTTGGGGCCGCGGGCGCGCAGGCTGGCGAAGTGGACCACGGATTTCTTCATTTCGTTGGAGGGCATGGGGAGCTCCTTGCGGAAGGGGAATTCATCAGGCGCGCATCAGCTTTTCTGAAACATCTTGAAGAACAATCCGCTGTTTCGCATGACTTCGCGCAAGGCGTTCGAGTCGGGCCGCGTCTTGATCTTGAGACAGTAGCCGTACCACGCGTAATAGATGAAGCGGTAGAGCGGGTCCAGGGGCAGCCGGGCGAGGAAAGGCGCGACGGACCTGAGCCAGGGAAAGTTCACGACGAGCCCGAACAATTTGTGCAGCCGTTCGATTTGCGCTTTCTCTCCGGGGGCGAAGCGAAGGGAGCTGTAGCGTTTGTTGGTCTCCATCACGGGGAGGTCGTCCGATTCCATCAGCCCCAGCCTGGCGGCGTTCTCGGCGATGGGGGTTCCCGGATAGGGGTAGAGGATGGAGGACCATGCGAAAGCGGGGCGCAAAACGATGTTCAGGTCCAGCGTCTTGAGGTCCGTCCTGAAGCTGTGCGGGACCGGGAGCCCCACCAGGTTCTGGGTGATGAGATGGATGCCGACCCGCCGGATGGTTTGCGCCGCATCGAGGAGTCGGCGGTTGGAAAGCTGTCTGCGCAGCAAGCCGTTGGCCACGTCCTCGTCGCCGCATTCCACGCCCATCCAGACCGTCACGAGGCCTGCGTCCTTGAGTTTGCGCAGGGTGTTCTCGCGCACCAGGTTCGCCCGGACGTTGATGGTGAAGGGAAGGCCGATGGTCTGGGCGTAGAGGCGGCAGAACTCGTCGAACCAGGCCTCGGGCTGGGAGAGAAACGAATCGTCGATGAGGCTGACCTGCGACAGCGGGTAGGAACCTTTGACGGCAAGGATCTCCTCGACCAGTCGCCTGGGGGAGCGGTTGCGGACGATTTTCCCCTTCTTTCTGTAGAGCTCGTTGTACTTGCTGTTGAAACAGTAGGTGCAATGGAACGGGCAGCCCCTTGTGGCCATGAACGGCTTGGATTCCTCCTGGCGGAGGTAGTCGTCCTGGGCGTAGAGGGTGTCCCTGTCCGGGTCGGGAAGGTCGTCGAGGTCTGCCACCAGGGGCATGAGCTCGTTGGTGTGGAGCTGTCCGTCACGCCGGACGTGGAAGTTGGGGGCTTCCCAATACTTGCCGCCATTCCCCAGGCGTTCGCAGAATTCGGGAAAGGCGTAGTCGCCTTCACCGATGCACACGGCATCGCATCCAGGTTCATTGATGATTGAGGGAAAGAACGTCGGGTGCGGCCCCCCGAACACGGCCATGAAGGAGAAGCGCCTCTTCAGCTGACTGTTGAACGACAGAACGGACGGATGCTCCCCCGTCATGACGCTGTAGCCCACCACGGACGGTTTGAACGATTCCATCACTTCCGAGACGGCCTCAAGTCCGTCACAGGCATGGCAGACGGCCACGTTGTGCCCACGGCGCTTGAGGGCGCTGCATAGGTACATGACGCCCATGCGTGGGAAGCCGAACCTGTCCGGATTGATGAAGAGGATGTTCATGCGTGATGGTGGGTCACGGTTTGGGGGGGGTGCTTTTCAACTTACAATAGACCACCCGGTGAATGAAATCAAGGACCCTGTTTCAGGGGGGCACCTGTTGAAGGCAGGGAGGTGAGACGTTGCGGCCGGACTGTCGTTGACATCCGCCTGGAAGCGTGGTGTCGCAAGGCGCATCCGATCGAAGCTCCTGGAGGCCTTCATGTTTCTGCGCCTGATTTGCCTGCTTGCCGCCGCGTGGCTTGCCGCTCCACTGGCCTTCCCCGGAATCGCCCATGCGCAGCCGGACTGGCAATACGGCGGGCCTCCTCCTCCCCCGCCGCCCCACGGCTACTACCACGAACGCGAACGCGAACGGGACATCCGCCGCGAGGAGCGCCGCCGCGCCCGCGAATACCAAGAGTGGTACGACGACCAGTGGCGCTACCGCAACCAGCGCTATTTCGGCGGCAATGCCCTCGCGCCGCGCCCGGGCGAGAGCTACGAGTCGTTCGCGCGCAGGGCGCGCGTGGCGTGCAACAACCAGTGGAATCGCTGCGCCACCTACTGCAACACCATCCGCGATCCGAACCGCCGAGCAGCCTGCGTGGCCAACTGCAACAACGAGCTGTACGAATGCAAGTCGGGCTTTTGATGCTTTCCTACGAAGCAGTTTCCGCACATTTACGCGAAGCTCGTTGAAAGTTATTGAAGGAGAGTCCAGAGAGGAAACTTTTTGCAAAAAGTTTCCTCTCTGGCCGCCGGAGGCTCTTCATGCCTTTCCCTCTTCCTCTTCCCCTCAGCCTCGCCCGCCGCGAACTGCGCGGAGGTGTCCGCGGACTCTGGACGTTCCTGGGCTGCCTGGGCCTTGGGGTGGCGGCCATCGCCCTGGTGGGCACGCTGTCGGAGGCGTTCCGGGCCTCGGTTTCGGAGCAGGCGGCCCAGTTGATGGGCGGCGACGTGGAGGTGAGCCTCTCCAACGCCCCCCTTGCCGACGCGGACCTGGCGCGCCTGGCGGACCGGGGCCGCGTGGGGCGCGTGCTGGAGATGCGGGCCATGGCCTACGGCCCGGGAGAGGGCAGGCGGGCGCTCGTCTCGGCCAAGGCCGTGGACGGAGCCTGGCCGCTTCTGGGGACGCTGGAGATCGACCCGCCCCTGGCGCGCGGGGAGGCCCTGGCCGAGCGTGACGGCGCGCATGGGACTGTGGTCCATCCCGACCTTCTGGAGCGCCTGGGCGTGCAGGTGGGCGATTCCATCGAGGTGGGCGACGCCCGCTTCCAGGTGCGTGCCGTGCTCCGGAGCGAGCCGGACCGGGCCATGCGCCTGCTGGCCTTCGGGCCGAGGCTTCTGCTCTCGGTGGAGGGCATGGAGCGCACGGGCCTGGCGCGGCCAGGCTCCATGGTGCGTCACGAATACCGGCTGCTGCTGCCCCCCGGCGCGAGCGCGGCAGAGACGGCCCGGGAGCTCAAGGAGTCCTTCGCGGACCCGGGCGTGCGGGTGCGCACGGCGTCGGAGGCCGCGCCCAGCATCCGCGACGGCTTCGGCAGGCTGGGCGGTCTCATGGCCCTGGTGGGCCTGTCGGCCCTGCTCCTGGGCGGGCTGGGCGTCTCGGAGGGCGTGGCGGGCTACCTGGAGGGCAAGACCCGGACCATCGCCACCCTGAAGGCCCTGGGAGCGCCCAGGAGGTTGGTGTTCTGGACGTTCTTCCCCCAGGTGCTGGCCCTGGCCCTGGCAGGGATCGCCCTGGGCCTGGCCGTCGGTGCGGCCGGGGGCTGGCTGGCCGCTCCGCTCCTGGGGAGCGTGCTGCCGGTGGAGCCCAAGCCGGGGCTCTACCCGCGCGCCCTGGGTCTGGCGGGGCTCTTCGGGCTCCTGACGGCGGTGGCCTTCGCGCTGCCGCCGTTGTCGTCGCGGTTGCGTGTCTCGCCGCTCACGCTGTTCCGGGGCTATGTGGCCCCGGAGAAGGCCCGGCCCACGCGGGGGGCCGTGGCGGCTTCGGGGCTCCTGTCCGCGGTCCTGGGCTGGCTGGTGCTGGCCAGCTCCCCGGATCCGCGCCTGGGCTGGGGGTTTCTGGGGGCCTGCGCGGCCTGCGCCGTGGCCTTCTGGCTGCTGGCGAAACTCCTGACGTTTCTGGCGCGCGCCCTGCCCGAGCCGCGCGACCCGCGCGTGGCCCTGGCCCTGCGCGGGCTGCACCGCCCGGGCAACCCCACGGGCGCGGTGGTGGCCTGTCTGGGGCTGGGGCTCACGGTGCTGTGCGCGGTGTCGCTGTCGGACGCCAACTTCCAGCACGCCATGAAGAGCGAGCTGCCCGCCCAGGCTCCGGCCTTCTTTTTCCTCGACGTGCAGCCCTACCAGCTGGAGGAATTCGAGGGCATCGTGCGCGGCGTGCCGGGGGTGACGCGCGTGGACGTGGCCCCCTCGCTGCGCGGGCGCATCGTGCGGGTGAAGGGCGTGCCCGTGGACCAGCTGGCGGTGGCCGAGAACGTGGCCTGGGCCGTGCGGGGCGACCGCAGCCTCAGTTACGCCCGGGAGATGCCCCCGGACGCGCGGCTCACGGCAGGGGCGTGGTGGCCCGCCGACTACGCTGGCGAGCCGCTGGTCTCCCTGGACGAGGAGGTGGCCAAGGGGCTTGGGCTGCGCGTGGGCGACACGGTGAGCGTGAGCGTGCTGGGGCGCGAGGTGGAACTGAAGGTGGCGAGCCTTCGGCGCATCAACTGGCTTTCGCTCTCGCTCAACCATGTGTTCGTGCTTTCGCCCGGGGTGATCGACCAGGCCCCGCTGAGCTACCTGGCCACGGCCTACGTGGACCCGGCGCGCCCGGAGGCGTACTCGAAGGTCTACCAGGGCGTGAGTTCGCGCATGGGCAACGTGAGCATCCAGCGCGTGGACGAGGCCCTGGCCGACGTGGGGCGGCTGGCGGGGCAGATCGCGCTGGCGGTGCGGGCCTCGGCGGCGGTGACGCTCCTGGCGGGGCTCCTGGTGCTCTCGCAGAGCCTGCGAGCGGCCATGGCGCGCCGGGTCTACGAGACGGTGGTGTTCAAGGTGTGCGGCGCCGGGCGTCGCGACGTGATGGGCATCATGCTGGTGGAGCACGGCCTGGCGGGCCTTGCGGCGGGGCTGGCCGCGCTGGCGCTGGGGTCCGGGCTCTCGTGGTTCTTCATCACGAGCTACCTGCAGGTGGAATGGAGCTTCTTCGCGGGGCCGGTGCTGGGCGTGCTGGGCACGGCCATGGCGCTGACGCTGGCGATGTCCCTGGCCGGCATGTGGCGGGTGCTCTCCCAGAAAGCCGCGCCCTACCTGCGCGAGGAGTAGGGCGCGGGCGCGGCCACGGGGGCGCGGGGTGCGGAGGCTATTTCTCCTCCAGCCACTCCTTGAAGGCGCGCAGTTCGTCGTTCCAGTCGGCGGAGAGGCGGACCTTGAGGAACTGCGTGAAGAGTTCGTCCACGTAGTCCATGCACTGCTCCACGAGCATCATTTTTTCCAGGAAGGCGGCGTCGGGGTCGTCGCCGTCTTCGAGGCGCGTCTCGATCTTGGGGGTCTTGAGGCCGGAGAGCGAGAACGAGTCCGCGTCCAGGAGCACCATCCAGGTGTTTCCGTCGCGCTCGAAGCGCAAGAGGGACTTGTCCACCAGCTTGCCGTTGCGCAGGCCGAGCTTGGCCTCGGTGAACTCCGCGTGCGGCCCCGTGACCACCGCCTTCTCCACGTTCTCCCCCGAGCCGCCGCGCACCGAGAGGCGCTGCTCCAGGAAGACGTTCAACTCCCCGCCGTCCTTGAGCGTGAAGTTCCAGCCGTTCTTCTCCGAGCGGAACCACAGCCACGTGAGGAAATCCTGCCCGACCACGGGGGCCTGGAGTGCGGCCTTGATGAGATCCATGGCGCTGCTCCTAGCGGCCCGCGAAGGGGCTCTGTTCGAGTTCGTCGATCATGGCGTGGCGGGACGCGTCCGTGAGGCGCCGGGCCAGGAAATAAGGGTCCAGGGGCTCCAGGGTGAGGTTGAAGCTCAACTTGAAGTAATCCTCGAAGAGGGTCTTCACCTTGGAGTTGGTGGTGGCCAGATAGACGCGGTTGGAACGCAGGTTCCACACGGCGTCGAACACGGCCGGGATGGGCAGGAACCGGGCGCGCAGTTTCAAGGCCACCTGATCCTTGAGCTCCTGCTTGCGGTCCTTGGTGATGAAGGTCTTGCCCGTCTCCTTCATGGCTTCCTTCTCGGCCTTGAGGGCCAGCTGGAAGTGCTTCTTGAACACGGCCGGGGGCACGCGGCGGGTGTCGAGCCGCAGGGAGAAGGCCAGGAAGTGGGCCTTTTCCGGGGGCGCGGCGCGCCAGAAGGGGTCCAGCCAGTCTTCCAGGCAGACCCAGCCGTAGCTGCGCTCGTCGCTGGTGTCGTCGATGTCGCGGAAGGAGTATCTGGCCAGCAGCTCAGGGAGCTGCGCGGCCAGTTGGCCGGTCATTTCCTCCACCACGGCGTAGCGGGTGAAGCTGCCGCTGGTCGAAAGCAAGCCCACGGGGACCTCCAAAGGGTGCTTGAGGGGGCGCGGATCGCCCCGTCTCGGCCTGGAGGGTCTATCGTCTTTTGGCGCGGCGCGCCAGCCCGGAGGGTGGCCCGGATTATGCAATTTATCCTCCTGAAACGGAGGGTATGAACATGTCGCCGGTGTGGAGCGTTTCCAGCGCGAAGGGCCGGATCAGCTTCGGATCCCGGTCGCGCGAGATGGTCACGGCAAGGGGCTGCAACGAGCCCTTCAAGGGGTCTTTCTGGTGTCCCGGGCGCAAGTGGTTCTCCAAGGAACCCTGCCCCTTTGCCAGCAAGGCCGAGTGCGACAACTACCGCCGCATGTGCGGGGCCATCTGAAAATGCCCGGGAGGGAGCGACAAAAATGAAACAACATGACAAGATTGGCGACAAGTCGACACATATGTAGACACTGTGCCCGGCGACGGCCCGCGAGAGGGCCGTCCCGCCGGGGAGCGGCATTTCATTTTCCTCCGCGATGGGGTAGGGAGCCCTCAAGCAGGACCAACCACCGGAGGACCCATGCCCAGCCGCGCCAAGCCCAAAGGCCTCGACACCCGCATCCCCGTCCTGGGGCCGGCCAAGGTGGAATCGCCCCTGACCTACTGCCACTTCGTCGCAGACGATCAGCGCGTGCCCATCCGCCTCTCCCCCGAGGACCTGGACGACGGCTCCCAGGAATCCGACGTGCTCTTCGAGCCCGCAGGGCCGCGCGACACCATCTACTTCGATTCCTCCAAGGTGAAGGCGGCCATCGTCACCTGCGGCGGCCTGTGCCCGGGCATCAACGACGTGATCCGGGCCATCGTGATGGAGGCGCGCCACAACTACAACGTGGCCGCCACCCTGGGCATCCGCTACGGACTGCAGGGCTTCATCCCCGAGTACGGCCACCAGATCATGGAGCTCGACCACCGCAACGTCTCCAATATACACGAGTTCGGCGGCACCATCCTGGGCTCCTCACGCGGACCCCAGAAGCCCGAGGACATCGTGGACGCCCTGGAGCGCTCCAACATCGGCGTGCTCTTCGTCATCGGCGGCGACGGCACGCTCAAGGCCGCAAGGAAGATCTACGAGGAGGTCACGCAGCGGGGCTCGCGGATATCGGTGATCGGCGTGCCCAAGACCATCGACAACGACATCTCCCTGGTCACCCAGTCCTTCGGCTTCGACACGGCCGTGGAAAAGGCCACCGAGGCCATCCGCTGCGCCCACACCGAGGCCATCGGGGCCAAGAACGGCATCGGCCTGGTGAAGCTCATGGGGCGCGAGTCCGGGTTCATCGCGGCCCAGGCCACCCTGGCCCTCAAGGAGGTCAACTACGTCCTCGTGCCCGAGGACCCCTTCGAGCTGCACGGCGAGCACGGCCTGCTTCCGGCCCTGGAGCGCCGCCTAGCCGACCGCCGCCACGCCGTCATCGTGGTGGCCGAGGGCGCGGGGCAGCACCTGCTGCGCCAGAGCGGACAGACAGACGCCTCGGGCAACCTCGTGCTGGGCGACGTGGCCAAGCTCCTCACCAGCGAGATCGGGGCCTACCTGGGCGAGCGCGGCATGCCCCACACCATCAAGTACATCGACCCCAGCTACATCATCCGCTCCGTGCCCGCCAACGCAAACGACCGCGTCTACTGCGGCTTCCTGGGCCAGTTCGCCGTGCACGCGGCCATGGCGGGAAAGACGGGCATGGTGGTCAGCAAGGTCTACGGACGCTTCGTGCATCTGCCCTTCGACCTGGTGACGCGCAGGCGCAAGAAGCTGGACCTCACCTCGGACTACTGGCGGGCCGTGCTGGAATCCACGGGGCAGTTCGCCATCTCGCCCATGAGCAAGAAGGGCTCGCCCGCCTGCCCGATCACAGGCGAGATGGTGCGGACCTAGAAAGGGTTCAGACGGGTTTTTCCAGCCAGGCCAGGCAGGCGTAGCCGCCGCGCACGCGGTCCACTGTGAGGCGCGCCCCTGTCGCGCGCTCCATGGCGCGCAGGCGGGGCAGGAGCCCGGCCCGGGGGTGCACCCCGAAGAGCGCCAGCCAGCGCGCGTGGAGCGCCTCCAGCCAGTCGGGCAGGCCGCCCCGGCTCCAGAAGTCCACCACGGCCAGCGTGCCGCCGGGGACCACTGCGTCCCATCCGGCGTCCAGGGCCTGCTCCCACTGCGGGATCATGGAGAGGCAGTAGGAGAAGAACACCGCGTCGAAGCGCTCCCTGCCGAACGCGCCCAGGCAGTCCGGCGTTTCGGCCGGGCGCAGGGCCAGGGACGCGCCCGTGCCGCGCAGGGTGCGCCCGGCGGTTTCGAGCATCTTGCCCGAAACGTCCAGTCCGCAGAGCTTCAGGTCCGGGCGCAGGCGCGCCAGGGCCGCCAGGTTGCGCCCCGTGCCGCAGCCCATCTCCAGCACGCTCCCTCCCCGGGGCACGCTCAGGCCCTCCAGCAGCCTGTCGCGCCCCAGCAGGTAGAAGCGGCGCGTGACGTCGTAAATGTGCCGCTGGAATCCGTAGAGAGCGTCCATCCGCCGGGTCTGTTCCATGGCTCATCCCTCCATCACGTAGAGGTGGACCGCCCCGTAGATGGCGCAGCGCTCCCTGGCCCCCAGCTCCCGGGAGCGCTCCCGCTCGTGGCGGAACAGTCGCGACAGGGAGGCGGGCAGGGCCGCCTCCAGGGGCGAGTCCCAGGCCCCGGTGCGGAAGACCACCCGCGCGCCGGGACGGGCCGTGCGCGCGATCTGCGTCCAGAGGCGGCGCAGGGCTTCGGGGGTCATCCAGTCCTGGGCGTCCAGGAGGGCGTAACGGTCCAGGGATCGGGCGGGGGTGCGCTCCAGGCGCGCCTGGAGGCTGTCGTGGAACACGCGGGCGCGGGGGGCCTGCTCCTGGAGCTCGTGGAAGCGTTCGGGGCGCAGGTAGTCCGGCAGGGCCTGGCGGCGCGCGGTGTCGTAGCGCCGGGAGAAGGCCTGCCATGCGAAGGGGTTGTCGGCCACGGGGAAGGCGCAGGCCAGGCGCTCCACGCGGCGGCGGTATTCGTCCAGCAGGCCGCCGGGGCACTCCCCGTCCAGGGCGCGCAGCTGCTGGGGCGGCACGCCCAGGCTAAAGAGCGCCGGGGAACAGCGGGAGAGCAGCCGCACGGGCAGGCTCTCGAAGAGGGGCTCCAGTTCGCGACGGTAGGCCTCGCGCTGTTCCTCCAGGGTGGCGGCGTCCAGGATGCGCGCGGGGTCGCGCCCCGTCAGGCGGCACAGGGCGCGCAAGAGGCCCAGGAACCGGCCGGTGCGGGAGCGGTCGTAGAGGTTGTCCCGGAACATGGCGATGCGCTGTGCGGCCAGAGGGTTCGGGCGCGAGGACCAGTAGCGGGCCGTTTCCGGGGGCAGGGCGGGCTCGATGTGCTCGCGGTAGGCGCGCGGGTTGTCCGGGTGTCCGCCCAGGCCGAAGAAGCGGAAAAAGGCCTCGTGGCCGTGGAGGCGACGGGCGGCCTCCAGCTTGAGGCGGCTCAGGTGCACGTGGTGGGCGTTGAGGTCCACGGCCGTGACGGAGCGCGCCCCGGCCAGCAGGTAGTGGCAGACGTTGCAGCCGCCGGAGGCGATGGAGAGCACGTCGTGCTCAGGGCCGATCTCCAGGGCTTCCAGGTCCACGCGGGGATCTTCCCATATCTGGTTGTAGACCATCCCTGAAAACCACCAGCAGAAAAGGCGCTCCAACAGGCCCTGTCGGCTGAGGGGCGGATGTTGGCGCACGGCGGCTCCCAGGAGCGCGGCGCTTTGGTGCGGCATGGTTCCTCCGGAATGTGACGGTGCGCCGACGCTAGGCCCCGGCGGTTACGGACCTGTGACGCCCGGACGCATTTACGGAGGAACCGGCAGGGCCGATGCGGGGAAACGGTTTGAATTTTACCCGGCCTGGCGCTATCAACGGTTCATGTTCCCACGCTGCGCCGTCCTGTGCTGCGCCCTCGCGCTGGCGCTTTGCCGAGCGGTTCCGGCCGGGGCCGAGCCCCTGTCCCCGGAGGCCATGGCCGTGCACGTGCTGGACCGGCTCTCCTTCGGCCCCTATCCCGGCGAGATCGAACGCGTGCGCGCCATGGGCTGGCAGGCCTACGTGCAGGAGCAGCTGGCCCCGGAGAAGATGGCCCTGCCGCGCGCGCTCACCGACCGGCTGGCCGCCCTGCCCACCCAGTCCATGGACACCGTGGCGCTCTTTCGCGCCTACGGCCCCAAGCCTCCGGGCGGGCCGCGCAAGACGCCCACCCTGGACGAGATCAACCAGGCCAAGGAAAAGGCCGCCGTGATCCAGAACGAGGCCGCCGAGGCCAGGTTGTGGCGGGCCATCCTCTCGCCGCGCCAGCTGGAGGAGCTGCTCGTCGGCTTCTGGTGCAACCACTTCAACGTGCCCGCCTCCAAGGGGTTGGCCCACCTCTGGGTGGGCAGCTTCGAGCGCGAGGCCGTGCGGCCACACGTGCTGGGGCGCTTCGAGGACATGCTCCTGGCCGCCACGCGCCACCCGGCCATGCTCATCCACCTGGAGAACTGGCTCTCGGCCTCGCCGGAGAGCCCGGCGGGCAAGGCCCTGCAGCGCCCCCTGGTGGAGCAGCACGCCCGGGAGCTGCTATCCGGTCACACCATGGGGGCGGACGCCAAGCCGAAGGCCCAGGACGTGCAATCCCTGGCGCTCATCCTGGCCGGATGGACCATCGGCTCCCCGCGCACCCCCCAGGACGGCGGCGGCTTCACCTTCGACGAGCGCCGCCACGACCTGCGCGACAAGCCCTTCCTGGGCCAGACCGTCAAGGGGCAGGGCGTGGCCGAGGGCGTGGAGGCCCTGAAGCTCCTGGCCGCCCGACCCGAGACGGCCCGCAACCTGGCGGGCAAGCTGGCGCGGTTCTTCGTGGCGGACGCGCCCCCCCGGGAACTGGAGGAGCGCCTTGCCAAGGCCTGGCTGGATACCGGAGGCGACCTGCGCGCCGTGCTGGGGGCGCTCTTCGCCTCGCCGGAATTCGCGGACGCGCGCTTCGCCGGGATCAAATTCAAGAACCCCGAGCGCTGGCTGGTCTCGTTGGCGCGGGCCGCCTCGCGCCCCGTGATCGAGACGCGCAGCCTGGCTGAACACCTGGAATGGCTGGACATGCCCCTCTACGACGCCCCGGGCACGTCGGGCTTCCGCGACGTGCAGGAGGCGTGGCTCACGGCCGAGGGGCTGCTCAAGCGATTGAACCTGGCGGTGCAGGCGGGGCAGGGGGCCTTGCCCTGCTGGTCGCCCGGGACGTGGCGCGCCCTGGAGCCCCTGGACGCCCAGGCCCTGGCCGCCGCCATGGGGCGCACGCCGTCGCCGGATACGGCCCAGGCCCTGCGGGACGCGGCCCCGGACCTCAAGGCGGGCGTTTTCCTGGGCTCGCCCGAGGCGCAGAGGCACTAGCCCATGGCCGCGCACGCCACGAACCCCGGCGCGCATCCGGCGCGCGTTTTCCGGAGGAGACAGTGAAACGCAGGGATTTCCTGTCGGCCATGGCCGTGGGGGCAATGGGAGGGCTGGCCCCGGCCCCGGCGCGCGCCCAGGCGTCCCGGCGGCTGGTGGTCTTCTTCCTGCGCGGCGGCCTGGACGGGCTCTCGGCCCTCGTGCCCCTGGAGGATCGCTGGTACTGGCAGGCCAGGCCCTCCATCGCCATCCCTCCCCCAGGAGAGCCGGGCGGCGCGCTGCCCCTGGCGAAGGGCTTCGGGCTGCACCCGGCCCTGGAGCCCCTGCGCAGGCTCTGGGACGAGAAGCTCCTGGCCGTGATCCCCGCCTGCGGGCTGCCCTCGCCCGTGCGCACCCACCCCGAGGCCCAGCGCGACATGGAGAGCGGCCTGCCCGGCGATCGCCACGCGGCCGAGGGCTGGATGTCCCGGCTGCTCCCGCTCCTGGAGAAGAACGCCAAGGGGCTCACCCTGGCGGCGAGGCCTCCCCTGATCGGGCAGGGCAGGCCGGGGCTGCGCAACGTGCAGCCCACGGGCTATCCGCCCTCCCTCTGGCGGCTGGAGCGCCCTGCGGCCTTCGCGGCCTTCGACGCGGCCTACAAGGGCACGGACGCCCTGGGGCGCATGTACCGCCAGTCGCAGATCACGCTGCGCAACAAGCTCGTGGAGCTGGATCGGGAGATCTCGGTGTCCGCGGGGGGCGCTCCCTCGGTGCACGCCCTGCCGCAGCTGGCCGGGCAGGTGGCGGACTACCTCTCCAAGGCGCCGGACGCGCGCCTGGTCTTCGCGGCGCTGGGCGGCTTCGACGCCCATTTCCAGCAGGGCGCGGGCACGGGCAGGCTGGCGGAGACGTTTCTCTCGCTGGGCAAGGGCATGGAGGCCATGGCCAGGGCGCTGGGACCGGAACTGGAGCGCACGGCGGTGCTCTTCCTGAGCGAGTTCGGCCGCAGCCTGCGCGAGAACGAGTTCTCGGGCACGGACAACGGCTACGCCACCCTGTGCATGGTCCTGGGGGGCGGCGTGGCCGGGGGGGCGCTGCACGGCCCCTGGCCCGGGCTCGCCCCGGACAAGCTGGCCGACGGCCTGGACCTGGCCGTCACGGTGGATTTCCGCGAGCCCCTGGCCGAGATCGCCCAGCGCCACCTGGGCCTGGACCGTGCCGCCCTGGCCCAGTTCCTTCCGGGCTACATGCCCACGGGCGCGATGCGCAGCCTTTTCAACGCGCCACCCTCTTAAGTTTCCCGTTCGCCTGCCGAACAGAGTCCTTGGGAAAGGGCCGCGCCGTGTGGCGTGGTTGACACGGATGTCCTCTAGCCCAAGGAGCCATGCATGGCCAAGATCATCTCATTGCGGGAGTTCGCGCGCTCGCGGGGCGTCCCACCCCCGGCCGCGCGGGAGATTCCCCCGGACGGCGAACCCTACATCAACGACAGCCAGGTCTGGTCCAAGGATTACAGCAAACTGGAGAACGTCGTCTTCGGCGTGCTGAAGATCCGCGAGGTGCTCAACTACTACCTCTACTACGAGGACGTGTGGGCCTACCTCATTCTCAACCTTCTGGACGCGGCGGCCATGGCCACGCCGGAGGACCATACGGAGCTGCACGAGGCCGTGGCGCATCTGCGCAACTACATCGTGCAGGCCGTGGACGCCTCCAACCGCAGGAACATGTTCGCGGCGCTGCTCATCCTGGACCTCATCGAGAAGGCCCCGGGATTCAAGGCCCAGGTCATGGGTCTGCCGCAGGATTGACGCCCGGGCGCGGCGGCGCGCCAGCCGTGCCTGCCTGACAGGCGCGATGGCGCATGGGCGCGCAACGGCAGGCAGCTGCGAGAGCCCCGCGCGACAGGGAGAAAAACGCGACGGTCCGGCCGGAAACGGTCCGGGCTGTCGCGTTTTGCTTTTGCTCGGGCAGGGAGGCCCATGCGCCGGGCATCTTCCTGGTTCAGGACGTTCAGCTTGTCCGCAAATGGTCTCACAGAGCATGCGGAGCCGGTCACTGTGCCACGAGGCACTCCCTGGCCACACCAGGGGGCAGGGCAAGTACAACAACCATGCTTGGTTTTTCATGAAGGCTTGACGTGAAACTACCGATCGCCGCTCGACTCGTTCATCTTTGAACTTGCCAAGCGTTCCCCTTGTTCACTAAAATAGACTACTGGACCATCAGGGGGGTCGCATGAGCCACAGGATGCCGCTCGGGACGGCTGGGTTTCTCCGGGGCGCGCGCGGCTGGCGACCTCTTGCGGCCCTCGCGGCGCTGGCCTTTCTGCTGGCCCTTCTTCCAGACGGCACATCCCCGGCCGCGCCTTCCGGGTGGGCCGCGCCCGGCCCGGTGGCGCGCAGGGTGCTCATCCTCTGCAACACCGCCACCCAGAATCCGCTCCCCAACACCCTGGCCTATCACGGCTTCCAGACCGTCCTGAACTACATGGGGCTGGTGGCCGTCTCCTTCGACCTGGCCGAACGCCCCCTGCCCGGTCCCGAAGAAATGAAGGACGTGCGCGCCGTCATCGTCTCTCTCAACACCAGCGAGGTCTACCGCGCGGACGAATACCACCAATGGCTCCACCTGCAGCTGGACGCGGGCAGGAAGCTCGTGGTGCTCGATTCGCTCGGCCCGGGCGAGGCCCTGGAGACGCCCGAAGGCACGGCCCGCTTCCTGGAACTCTACGAACGCCTGGGCGTGCAGTACAAGGCCGGCCCCGTCAAGGACCGCTCGCGTCTGCGCTTCACCACCCTGGACCCGGCCATGACCGGCTACGAGCGCAAGCATCCGTCCCATCCGTCCCATTTCGAGCGCATCACCCCGCAGCGCCCCGACGTTCGGGTCCACGTGGGCGTGAGCACCGACAGGCCCGAGGACGGCGAGAGCCCCATGGTCTTCACCTCCGGCGTCGGCGGCGTCATCTTCGGCAACGAGTTCGCCTACTGGCTGGACCCCCTCTCCACACGCTCCAAATGGTACATCGACCCCTTCGTCTTCATGGCCCTGGCCCTGGACCTGCCCGCGTATCCCGTGCCGGACCCCACCACACTCAACGGGCGTCGCGTCGCCTTCTCCCATGTGGACGCCGACGGATTTTCGGGCGTGAGCCTCATCGACCGCACCAGAACCTGCGCGGCCGTGCTCTCCGACGAGGTGCTCTCCAAGGTCGACTTTCCGGTGTCCTTCTCGGTGATCGAGGCCGAGATCTCCCCGGATCACTTCGGCAACGCCAAGCTCATGGACACGGCCCGGGAGATCCTGGCCCTGCCCAACGTGGAGCCCGCCTCCCACACCTTCTCCCATCCCTTCTTCTGGAACCCCGGCAACAAGGACCAGGTCCGCTACACCGACCGCTTCGCCTTCGACATCCCAGGCTACGCCTTCGACCCCTGGCGCGAGATCGCGGGCTCCGTCGACTTCGTCAACAACAACCTCGTCCCGGAAGGCAAGCGCTGCCGCCTCCTCTTCTGGAGCGGCGCCTGCGACCCCCTGCCCGAGCACCAGACCATCGCGCGCGACAACGGCCTGCTGGCCATCAACGGCGGCGACACGCTCTGGGACGCCGCGCACGATTCGCTCTTCGGCGTCAAGCCCCTGCACCGCCATTTGGGCGGCGGACTCCATCAGATCAACATCGGCCAGGCCAACGACAACATCCTCACCAACCTCTGGAAGGGGCCCTTCAACGGCTACCGCAACATCATCGATACCTTCAAGCGCACGGGCAGCCCCCGGCGGCTCAAGCCCATCGACATCTACTACCACGTCTTTTCCACCGAGAAGCTGGCGGGGCTCAACGCCCTCAAGGAGGTCTACGCCTGGGTTGCCGCGCAGCCGGTGGCCCCGCTGTTCACCAGCGCCTACGTGCAGTCCGTGCAGGACTGGATGGACGCGCGCCTGACGAACCTCGCCCCCGGCGTGTTCTCCGTGGAGGATTACGGCCTGAGCCTGACCCTGCGCCTGCCCGCCGACGGCCCCGCGCCAGACATGTTGCGCTGCGAGAACGTGCTGGGCTACGACAGGCAGCCCGAAGGGCTCTACGTGCATCTGGCCCCGGGGCAAAAGCGCGCCGTGCTGGCGCTGGCCGCCGGGGACGACGCGCCGGGGGGCGCGCCCTTCCTGCGCTCAGCCAGCGGCTACGTGCGCGACTGGGCCGCCACGGAGCGCGGCCTGACCTTCACCACGGAGTTCTTCACCCGCAACGGCAAGGTGACGCTGGGCGGGCTCAAACCGGGCATCGTGTACTGGGCGACGGGTCCGGCGCTGGGCGGACGAAGCGTTGGCCGGGCGGCCTTGGAGGACGGCACGGTCAGCCTGGATGGGCTTTCCTCGGGCGCGCTGAGCCTGCGCTTCCCCTGACACGTCCCTTTCCTGGGCGGTCCGCCGCGGACGCGGCTCAGGCTTCTTCGCGCCGCGCCAGTTCGCCCCGCGTGGCCAGGGCGGGGCAGAAGGCGAGGGCCGCCGCGCCAAGGCGAGTGGCCTCGCCGCGTCCTTCGTAGAGTTCCAGCGGGGGCTCCACCATCATTCCCGCCCCTGCGTTTTTCACCGCTTCCAGCAGCGCCAGACGGGCCGGTTCGTCCAGTCGCGAATGGACCAGCCGCAAGCGCTTGGGCGCAAACCGCGCGTCCCGGCAGGCCGCCAGGAGGTCCGCCAGCCTGTCGGCCGGATAGACCGCGCAGAACGCCCCCCTGTTGGCCAGCAGCCAGGAGGCCGCCCGGGCGAAGTCCCCGGCGCTCCCCCGGGAGGCGAAGCGCGCGTCCTGGCGTCCGGCCGACCGGCAGTCCTGTCCCGTGCCGGGCTCGCGGTAGGGCGGATTGGCCAGGGCCAGGGTGAAGGTCTCCGGCGAATGGGTGCGGCGGATGTCCCGCAGGTCGCTCTCCTCGGCACGGAAGAGGTGTTCAAGGCCCAGAAGCCGGGCGTTCACCCCGGCGGCGCGGACCATGGACGGTTCCACGTCCAGGCCCAGGGCCTGGCGCGGCGCGGGAATGTCCCCGCGCAAAAGGAGCGCCAGGGCGGCTACGCCGCAACCCGTGCCCAGGTCGGCCACGCGAGCGTCGCGCTTGGGCCGGGCGAAGGCCGCAAGGAGCAGGGGGTCCAGGGAGAAACGGTAGCCGCCCTCGGGCTGGACGAGCCCCGTGGGGAAACCCTGGCGCGCGGCCAGGACTTCGCCGCAGGCAGGGGAGGGCGTCACGATCCGGAGCGGGCGCGCCGCATCAGCCTGCGCAGGACGAAATCCCCCAGCATGCGGGCCTCCTCCACCCGGAAGAAGAACGCCAGGAGCATGTAGCCGGTGGCCCAGACCGCGATGAGCCCCAGGGCGGCCCAC